>JAWWPV010000027.1:0-8452 GCA_033854775.1 Trebonia sp. | reverse complement strand
GGGCCCCGGCCGACTCTGTCCCGCGCCAGCCGGCAATACCGCCGCCGCCTGGGCTGGACTGGCGCCGGCGGTATCCCGCTCGTCATCGTTCCCGGGGTGTGATTGGCTCGGGTTCTGCAGCTCAATCGGTTCGCAGCGCGGCTACGAGTTGGTTCCCGGTTCAGGGAGCATGGCGGGGAGGCCGAAGCCGCGGAAGGCGTCTGGGGTAAGGAAAGCGGTGATCTCCTGGATCTGCGCGCCGCGCAGGGTGAGCACGTCCACGGCGCGCGGCATGAAGGTCTGTGTCGTGTCCTGCCAGGCGTAGGCGCCGAAGGCGACCTGCCCGTTCGCGTGAGCGGGGATGAGGCGCCAGCGGGTCGTCCCGGCCAGCGGCCCGCCGCCAAGGAAGACGCCGACCTGTTCGCGACCGCGGTACCAGCCTGGCAGGGGCGGCATCGCTAGCTTCGCGTCGTCGGCGAGCATCGCGACGACCGCGTCGACGTCGTTGCGCTCCCAGGCTGTGACGTAGCGCTGCACGACTTGTCTCAGCGCATCGTCGCTCAGTGAGCGCAGCGTCGCCTGCTGGCTTTGCTCCGGCAGTCGCTGGTCTACTGTCTTGTGGGCGCGCTGTAGGGCGCTGTCGACCGAGACAGGCGTCGTTTCGAGCGCCGTGGCGGTTTCGCGGGCCGAGAAGCCGAGTACGTCGCGGAGTATCAGCACGGCGCGCTGTCGCGCGGGCAGGTGCTGTAGTGCCGCGATGAAGGCGAGCTCGACGCCCTCGCGCTGCTCATAACGGGCCTCCGGGGTGGCCGGGCCGCTGCCGAGCCCTAGCGGCTGATCCGGGTACGGTTCGAGCCACACCGCCTCGGTCACCGGCTCGGCGGGACCGTCGTGGGGGTCGGCGGCGGGACCGTAGTCGACCGGAAGCACTCGTCTGGGCCGGCGCTCGATCGCCCTGAGGCAGGCGTTCGTCGCGATCTTGTAGAGCCATGAGCGGACCGAGCTTCGGCCCTCGAACCGCGGCAGCGCGCGCCAGGCGCGCAGCAGCGTCTCCTGAAGCGCATCTTCTGCGTCGACGTTCGAGCCGAGCATCCGGTAGCAGTGGGCGTGCAGCTCACCGCGATAGGGTCCGGCGAGCCGGCCGAAGGCATCGTCGTCGCCCCGCTGCGCGGCCTCAAGCAGCTCGCGCTCGCCCGGCGCCAGCGGCGCCGGGGTGCCGGGCTGGCGCGGGCGTTCGGTGGGCTCTTCGATCTGGTCGACCTCGACGCAGAGGGGACTGGACGTATGCATGGTCACCTTACTTGTGATCCGCGCTCTGGCCAGAATCCATCGCCGCCGCGGCAAAATCCGTGAGCGAGATCTCTGCCAGGCGCAAAGGCTGCGAGCGGCCTCGCCGTTACTTCCGCGACTTCGCGTCGACAACGGTGGTGACCACGCCGGTCTTGACGTCATAGACGTGCCCGGAGACCCGGACATCGGACGAGATCTCACGCGCCCACAGCACCCGGTCGACGTCGGTACGGACCGTGCGCTCCGGGTCCAGGACGGCCGTATCGGTCAGCGTTCGCTCGTCGACGCCAATCCGCTCGGCGAAGCCGTGCCGCAGCTCGTCGTCGGCCAGCAGGGTGGACCCGCAGTCCGTGTGATGAATGATGGCGACCTCGAACCACGGTCCCTCCGGTGCCTTGGACTCCACCAGGTAGCCGGCGTAGGCGATGTCCCGGATGACGGCGGGGGTGACCCGGCCGCCGATATTGCGCTCCACCAGGGCCTCGCCCAGCTTGATCCCGAGGATCTCGGCCGGATCGACCCGGCAGTCGATGCACGTGACGATATAGAGGTTCAGGAACGGGATGAACGGGAGTGCCGGCACGTTCTGCCGCGCGTCAGTGGCGGCGAAGGCCTGATTGCGGTCAGCAAGCTGGGCGACGTTGGACATACCTCTATGGTTGGCCGGGCGCCACGGGACCGCGAGCGGCAGGACTGCCCAACATCGTCAGAATCCTGCCTCTGATGGCTCAGCCGATGCCGGGTACTTCAGGCATGCGGGTCGCGGCCCTGGTAGGTGGCCCGGTAGGCGGTGGGCGTCGTCCCGGCGTCGCGCGCCAGATGCAGGCGCAGGTTGGCGGCGCTGCCCAAGCCGCAGCGGGCGGCGACGTCGTCGACCGGGAGGTCGCTGACCTCGAGCAGGCGGCGGGCTTCACGCAGCCGCGCGGCGGTCAGCCAGCGCACTGGCGCCATGCCTGTCTCGGCCACGAAGCGGCGAGCGAAGGTACGGGGTGCCCAGCCGGCGTGCCGGGCCAGGTCAGCGACGGTCAGCGGCTCGGCCAGGTGTTCCAGCGCCCAGTCGCAGGTGTCCGCCAGGCTCTCGGCCGGCGGCGGTACGGGGCGCTCAAGCAGCTGGGCCTGCCCGCCGTCGCGGTGCGGAGCGACGACCATATAGCGGGCGATGGCGATGGCGGCATCGCTGCCGTAGTCGGCGCGCACCAGTTGCACGCACAAGTCGATGCCAGCGGCCAGCCCGGCGCTGGTCAGCACACTGCCCTCGTCCACCCACAGCCGGTCCGGGTCGACCTTGACCGACGGATGACGGGCCGCCAGTTCGGCGGCGAACTGCCAGTGCGTGGTGGCCCGGCGGTTGTCGAGCAGGCCGGCCGCGGCCAGGGCGAAGGCGCCGGTGCAGACCGAGACCACGCGGGCGCCACGCGCGGCCGCCTGGCGCAGCGCCGAGCAGACGTCCTCGCCGGGATCGTCCAGGGGCAGGTAGCCCGGCACCACCACCGTGTCCGCATCGGCCAGTCGCTCCAGTCCATGGACGGCGTTGACGGCGTACCCGGTCGTTGACGGCACTAGCCCGCGCACGGGGGCGCACACGCTGAAGCTGTACCGCCCGCCCTGCCTGCGGTCACCGAAAACCTGCGCCGGGATAGCCAGGTCGAAGGCCTCGACGGCGGGCAGCGCGAGGGCGACCACTGCATGCACGCGCACGAGCCTAGCCGTGACCTGGGACTGATACTGGTCGCTGGATCGAGGCTTAGTTGCGAGCGTCGACGAACGGTCCGCCGGGAACGTGTAACGAGCCTGCGTCCGGGTTCCGCTCCTGGTCGGCCTGGGATCCCAGCCAGCGGCGGAATCTGTTCGCAAGTGACGCCACGCCGGGGTCGGTGGCCAGTTCGTAGCCGCCAAAGTTCGCGAACAGTTGCCTGCCCGATGCGCGGATGGCTGCCGTGGCAGGCCCCTGGCCCGCAGCCGAGTCGAGGATCGCGGTCAGCGTGCGGGTCACGGTGTCCGCGTCCGGTTCCATGACCGTGATCAGTTCGGCGAGGTGGACTCCGCTGGTCTGCTCGGCGGCATCGATCAGCTCGGCGAGGGTCCAGGGATGCGGGTCAGCGATACCGGGCTGGTGCCACGGTCCCCGGCCGCCGCGAAGGCCGCGCGCCGCCGTGAGCATGAGGTCGTCCAGGGCGTGGTCCTTGCCGCCGAGCCGGTAAAGGACGGCGGCGGCAAGCCAGTGCGCCTGCTGCTCTTCCGGCGGGCCGCCGACGGTGCCCAGGTAGCGGGCGAGACGCTGGTGCGCGTCCGCGATCGGGTCCGGGATCGTCTTCGTGTAGGTCATGCGCAGCGCGCTGCGCGCGAACCGTACGGCGTCGTCCGCGTGGCCCAGCGCCGCGTCTAGGTCCGCGCGCTCGGTGAACACGTGGGAGAGATTGCCGGTGTCGCCTTTATCCTCGAATACCTGCTGGCATTCCACGAGCAGCCGGGCGGCTTCGGTCAGGCGGCGCAGCCGGATCAGCGGATAGGCGTCGAAAAAGCGCGTTATGGCGAGTTCATGACGAGACGCGCCGCGCCGGCCCTGGCTGTCCTGGATCTCGGCGCCGATATTGAGGGCCTCCTGCCATTTACTGAACGCCAGCGCGCAGGCGCGACCGGTGTCGAGGATTTGCTCGCGGACCGCCCAGGGGACGATGCTCGGGAGTTCCTGGCTAGTGTCCTCCTCTGTTAGCCGGCGCATGCGGTCCCGCACACCGGTCATCTCGGCGAGCACCTGCTCGTTGCGTTCCATCCGGGCCAGGACGCCCAGGTGACGGCCCTGCCCGGCGAGCTTCGTCCACGGCCCCAGGCCGGCCGCCTGCGCGTACTGCTCCTGCCGCGCGACGACGTCGAGGGCCTGGTCCAGATGCCCGGTGTCGCGGAGCGCATCAGCCAGGTGCCCGGCGACCAGCCAGGCGAGAGGGTAGTCGGCTGCGGAGTCGGCGCTGCCGAGACTGTCTTCCAGAAGGCGGCGGGCTTGGGCCTGATCCGCGGGCTGCGTGACGAGGGCCAGTGCCGCGATCACCGCCGGGGCAGCGGTGAACCGGGCGACCTGCCGCAACTCGGGCAGGTAGCTGGCTTCGCTGCCCGTCGGCAGGGCGCCATGCCGTATCGCGTCGCCGAGCAGTGCTGCCGCGCTGTCCCAGTCCCGGCGGCGCGTCAGGTACGGCAGGGCGGCGAGCGCCGCCCCGGCCCTGGTGCCGGCCTGGCCGGCGGTCTCCCGCCAGTAGGCCCCGAGTTCGTTGTCGGCGGCATCGCGCGCGCTGGCCGGAGTCTCGCGCCGGATCGCGGCCGCGACAACCGGATGCAGCAGGCAATCTGGGCCAGCTTGATCGTCGTCGTGCCCGGCTAGCATGGCGGCGGACAGCGTGTCCAGGAGCGGCCCGGGACCGGGCGGGGCGGCGGGCCTGCCCAGCCGCCGCCATAGTCCCGCCCACGTTCCGTTAATGACGGGCGAGCGGCGGTCACGAGGTTCAAGCCCGGCGACGAACGAGGCCATGAGTTTCGCGTCGAGCGGCAGGACTGCCAGCGTGGCGGCCGCCCACTCGCCTATGCCTCGCTCAGCCCGCTCCCGCTCGGCCCGGGCGAGCGGCTCGGCCTGCGCGGATACCGCGGCATCGTCGAGTTCCAGCAGGCCGGGATGCCCCGCAGCGCGGTCAAGCGCCTCCCGCACACGCTCCCAGCCCGCCCCGGACCGGGAGATCCGGCCGAGCGCCGGGGGCTGGCCGTCAAACATCAGCGCCCGCAGGAGGGGCAGTTCCCTGGCCAGGGTCGCGGCCTCCGCCTGCGGCAGTGGGCCGACGGGCAGCAGGAGGGAGGTCCCCGCAGACGACTGAGCGCAAGACTCCGGCGCGAAACGGCTAGCGGCCACCAGCCGGGACCCGCCGCCGTGCCCGGCCAGCGCGTCGAAAATCGCTTCCCATCGTGAATCGAGCCAGCTGCCGCCCGGGCTGAGGAGTTCCTCGAGGTTGTCAATGACGACGAGGACGCGGCCGGCTCGCATGCTCTCGCGGAGCCGCCGCGCGTAGGTGTCCCACCGTCGCCTGCCCCACCGGGGCGGCAACGCGAACCCGGCCGCGGATTCGCCTAGCTGCTTGTGCAGCGCATCGGCCAGGCTCTGCAGGACCAGATCGGGATCGCTTCCCGCGGGCGGGCGCCAGAACGCGGCGGCGCTGAACTGGTCCTGGCACAGGTAGGCCAGTTCGAGCGCGCACGCGGTCTTGCCGATGCCAGGCATGCCGTGCAGCAGGACCGCTGTCGTGCCGCTGCCTGCGCGGAGCGCGGAGCTGGCCGCCGTCATGGTCGCGTCCCGGCCGACAAACCGTTGGGCCTGGTCGGGGAACCCAACCATCCGTTCGGAAGCTTGGGTAATTCCTGCTCTGCCAGGACCCCGGTCCGCGGGAGCAGCGCGCAGCATCAGACCGGCGGCGCTCGCGCCGAATACTCCGAGCGTGGCAGCGGGTATGCCTGGAGGAGCCGCTTTCCCGGGGACGGCAACCGCTGACCCGCCGCCAGAAACCGGTCCGCCTGCCGGCGCTCCGGCCAGCACGGCCGCGAGCGCTCTGGCGCTGGCCATCCCGGCAGGTTCTCCTCCGCTCAGCATTCGCTCATAGAAGACCTGGTTGAACGCGGTCAAGAATTCGTCACTGACCGGGTACCGCGTCGCGACCACGGCACAGCCCAGTTCCTCCGCTAGTCCCCTCGCCAGGCCACCGACATGCCCGGCGGCGTAACCGGGGGCGGACCCGGTGCCAGGCCGGGTCTCTTGCACGGGCAGCCCAAGCAACCGCAGCGTGTCCGTGGCAGCCTCCGCCGCTGACTTGCAAGAGCCGAGCACGGCGAGCTTCAGCCTCCCTAGCGACGGACGCAGCAGGTCCACCAGGTCGGCAGTGCTCGCGTAGTCCATGGATCCGTCGGCTCGCTCCAGGGCGAATCCGGCGCGGTTGCCGTGCCCAGAAAGGTGCACCACGTCCCAGCCCCCACCGGAGCGGATTACCTCGCTCAGCCGCTGCCGGGTCACCCCGTACTGCAGCACCTGGAGTTCGATCGCCACCCCGTCACGGTTCACTATCCGGCGGATCAGCGCCGCCAGTTCGTGCCGCTCCCGGCGCAGGGCTATGGCGCCGGTCCGCGCCGGCGAGGAGAACGCCGCCAGCACTCGCACCGGACGCACCGGGTCATCCGGCACCGCACCGGAGCGGCCCATGCAGTACACGAAGCTGACGTCTCCCCGGACAGCCAGCGGGGCGCCGTTCGCGAAGGCGAGTTCCAGCGGCCACAACAGAGCCTGGTCAGCCGGTGCCGGAACCGAGACCAGGACAGTTGCCGGCGCCGCAGCAGTGATCGCGTCGGTGATCGCGTCACCGAGCACGGCGTGCCTCGCCCATATCCCGGTCTTCCGAATGATCCGCGGCTCGTCGTCGTGCCAGACCGGATCGGCGTGCCAGCGCACGTACTCATGGAGGTCGCCGAACGCGGCCACCTGATCCGAATCCGGCGTGCCGTCCAGCGACACGTGGTGCCCGGCGATCACCTCGCCGGTCGCCTCGTCCCGAAGTTCCCAGCGCCACCGGCTTGGCCCGGCGACATCGACAGCCGCGAGGAGGAGGTTCACCAGATCGATGATGCGCCAGCCGGTAGCCGGGCGCCAGATGCGCAGCGGACTGATCCGTCATTTCGGTCTCTAACGAGCGGTCTCGGTCTGCCGATGCCCGGCCGTGGCGGCGGGCGCAGCGGGAGCGGAACGGCGTCCAGGCACGAGCAGGCCGACGATGGCGCCGACGAGCGCCAGGCCCGCACAGGCGCCCATGGCGGGGCCGAAGCCGGCAACGAATGCCGCTGGTGAGGCGTAGCCGCCGCGGGCGGCGAATACCGCCGCGCAGATCGCGACCCCGAACACACCGCCGAGCTGGCGCAGCGTGTTAAAGGTGCCGGAGGCCGTTCCGATCTCGGCCGGCGGCACCGCGGTCATTGCCGCGCCCTGCGTGGCGGGCACCGCGAAGGACACCCCGGTGCCCGCCACGATCAGCGGCGGGACGATCTGCCAGTAGGGCAGTCCGGTCCTGGCTCGCCGAACGCTTCGCCGCAGCGTACGCCGACGACTACGTGGACGGGGTGATCGCGCTGCTCACCAGCGACGCCTGGTACACCATGCCGCCCGCCACGCTCGAGTACCAGGGACCCGCGGCTATCGCCGGCTTCCTGACGCTCGGTGCGAGATACCGCGGCGGTCCCGCCAGGCTGATCCCGACCCGGGCGAACGGACAGCCCGCGTTCGGCTGCTACGTGCCCGACGAGCATGCCGGGATCTACCACGCGCACGGCATCATTGTGCTGACCCTCGCGGGCGACCGGATATCGGCGATCACCCGCTTCACTGACAGCGGCATGATCCCCCGGTTCGGCCTCCCCCGGGCGCTGCCCGGCTAGGCATGCGGCACCCGCCCCGGGCCTGAAGATTTAATGGGCATATAGCAGCCTGTCTCAGCCGTCCGGGCCAGGTCACGGCGGTATTGGCCACGTAGTTCTTCAGCACTGTGCTTGCCGTGGTGCCTGTCCGGCCTGGGCGAGGATGTCGAGGACGGTGGCGGTGGCCGGCGCGGGCTGGGCGGGTCCGGCCGGGTACCACGCGGCAATGTGCCGTCCCCCGAGCGACGGCAGGGCACAGACAGTTACCGGAGACTGTCCCAGTGCCAGCTGGGGAATGACGGCCGCGCCGCGCCCGGCGGCGACCAGGGCCAGGACGGAGGGGAACTCCACGCAGACGTCGCCGGCCAGGATGGCGATGCCGGCGGCCCGGCCACCCACGGTCGTCCGCCGAGGTCACGCAGGCTGCGCACCGTGATCTGCCAGTCTGGCGGGATGACCAGGAGGTAGGGGTCAAAGGCCAGCTGGCGCAGGCGCAGGCCTGGCTCGGCGGGCGGTGGGCTCGCGGCGTCGTACTCGGTGAGAACGACGTCCAGGTCGCCGAGACGCAGGGCTGCCACGGCATCAGGCCCGTAGCGTTCAGTCACAGCGGGGCGGATCGCGGGATGGGCAGCCGCGAGGATCCGCAAGGCGGGGGCGATCAGCGGGCTCATGACGCTCTGGAAGGCCGCGAGCCGTACCGGGCCTGCCGTCTGGCCGGTCAGCTCGGCCAGGTCGCGTTCGGCCTGGCGCAGCT
>JAWWPV010000026.1:0-2687 GCA_033854775.1 Trebonia sp. | reverse complement strand
CCGGTATTGACGAGGCGTTCGTGGATGCCTTCGCAGTGTTCCCCAGCCTTGACCAGATGCTTGACTTCGCCAGCCAGGTGATCGCGCGCACCGGTCGGTTGTGACCACCCAAGAGCCAGACGGCTTTGCCGTGGTCACGACCACCTCCGGTGGCGGCTGACAGCCCGCATGGTCAAGAAACTTACGCGACTGCCCAGCCTGCTCGGCGCCCGCATCTAGACCGCCGTCAACTGGGCCAGCCGCATCCGCCGCGACTGGACCACCTACATCTCCGACCGGGTAAGCATCCCCGCACCAGGGAATACCGCACGATCCGAATAAGTGCTCTCCGCCAGTACTGCCGTACGGCTGATCCCGCCCCTTGCATCGCTACGCCCGTCCTAGACACCCATGGGTCCGTGTGCATCGCAATAGGGGCCTTGACGGGACCTCGTGCGGGAGTCACTCTCGAAATGTGCAAGCAATGGCAAGTTCCTGTCAAGGAGGACCAATGTGACGCTACGCTTCCTCGCAATCGACCCGGACACGAACGGTGAGAACTGCCCTGCCCTGTTCCTGGAAGAGGAGACGGGAGACCTGTTCTTCCAGGGTGCGGCAATCACCGATCCTGTGGTGCTGGCCGAGTCGGGCACGCACAGCCCGCTGGCGGAGACTGAGAGCCTTGTCCGGCTCCCGGCCCGGATGCGGGCGATCATCCTGGAGGCGCTTAGTGGGGACGGTTCCGCCGTTCAGTGAGCTGATCGCGGCGACGACGCGCATAGCGGCTCACCTGGAGATCAGGGACGCCTACACACCCGATGACCCGGCCTTCCTCGAATGGAGGGCGGGAAGGCCCGCCGCTGCCCCGGCCGGCGCCGCCTGGTACGACCTGGTTCGCGAGCACACGGCGCGTGGAGTCGAGTTCCGCCGGGCGAGGATCGTCAGCGAGCCGCTTGCCGATTACATCCGCTTCGAGTACGAGTCAACGGCGTTCAATGTCGCCGCGGGCGAGCAGATCCGGTGGCTGCCCAGGCACGCTGCGCCGGGCCTGCTCGTGCCGCTGACCGACTTCTGGCTGTTCGACGACCGGCTCGTGCGCTTCGGGTTCTTCACCGGGGACGGGACGTTCCTGCGGCATGACCTGTGCGACGATCCCGGGGTGGTCCGGTCGTGCGCCGAAGCCTTCGAGCACGTCTGGCAGCGCGCGACTCCTCATGGCGAGTACCGGCCCGACTGACATTCCGTCATGCCCATTTCACCGTCCTCCAGCGTCCAGCGTGCCCGCGAGCAGCTAGCCGAGCGGCTTCGCGACATCCGTCTCGACTCCCGCCTCACTGCCCGTGCCCTGTCGGCTGCCGCTGGCTGGCATGAGGCCAAGACGAGCCGGATCGAGTCGGCGAAGAAGGCGCCGAGCGAGGACGACATCCGGACCTGGTGCCGCGTCTGCGGTGCGGAAAGGGCGATCCCGGACCTGATCGCGGCGTCCAGGTCGGCGGACTCGATGTACACCGAGTGGCGCCGTCTCCAGCCTGCGGGCATGCGGCGGGACCAGGAGAACCGGCTGCCGCTGCACGAGCGGACGAAGCTGCTCAAGGCGTACGTCGGCACCGTCGTTCCCGGCTTCCTCCAGACGCCCGGGTACGCCACGGCCCTGCTGTCGGCCATCAGGGACTTTCACGGAACACCCGACGACGTCGCCGATGCCGTGGCCGCCCGGATGCGGCGCAAGCGCCTCGTGCAGTCGGGCAGCCACCGCTATGCCGCCCTCCTCGAAGAGGCTGTGCTGCGGCAGGTCATCGGTGATGCGGAGGTCATGGCCGGGCAGCTCGGCTACCTCCTGGAGGCGACAACCTTCCCCGCGCTGTCACTCGGGGTGATCCCTTTCGTGGTCACCGGGCGGCCAGTCTGGCCCCTGGAGGCCTTCACCGTCTTCGATGACACCCGGGTCTACGTGGAGCTGCTGTCCGCCCAGGTCACCGTCACGGCGCCGAGCGAGATCGTGCTGTACGCACGGGCCTTCGAGAAGATGTCAGGGCTTGCCGTCTACGGCGACGAGGCCCGGGCGCGGATCACGGACGCTATCGGCGCCCTCTAACTCACCGGCAAGTTCTCGCAAGTTCCTTCCACGGTCAGCCCTCGGTCGGGCAGCCTCGAACTACGCTCCCGCCCGGTTGCGGATTGCCGGGCGGGGCGGCCAGCCAGCCGTGCCGCAAGCGAGAGGCCAGGAACATGCGCGCCCCCACAGAGGCAAGACCAGAAGTGCTACGAGAGGCCCACGACGCGGCGGACACGCTGATCAGCGAGAGATTCCGCAGCTACCTGCCGGGCCGGATGCTACCGATGCTGCTCGGGAAGTTCCGCGATGACGTCGCCGAGTCCCTGGGCATGGAACTGCCGCCACTGCCCCGGCGCTCCGGTCCGGTCAAGGTCGTCAAGCTGGACGACCTCACCAGCACCGAACTCGGCACGCTGTCAGGTGCCGTTCTCATCCTGGTGACGCGGTTCACCACGCTCATGGACGACCCGCTCCTGCCGGAGCTGCTGCGCGAGTTCCGGGACGCGCTCTTTATCGAGCAGGCCGACACTGGGGCGCGCTGAGCAAGCGTGGGTTTTCCGGTTCTTCGATGTCGATGTCTACCCGACCACGCGCCCGGACGCAGCGGAGGCCGCCCACCGAGTGCGGTCGTGAGCCGAGAGCCGCCCGGCCC
>JAWWPV010000025.1:0-6788 GCA_033854775.1 Trebonia sp. | reverse complement strand
ACACCCCGCGAACCGCCGCATCATCGTCACAAAATAGAACAAACCACCGGTCATAATCCGGCCGTTAAATTACCGCGGGTCAAAAGTGGCGATATCCGCCCCCGATGACCCGCGATCATGAAAACAGCCGGCCCGCAGCACCAGCAAACCGGGGCATAACCGGCGAACCTCTCGGCCCCCGGGTGCCAGGCGCCCAGATGACCCGCGATCACAGCCGTCAACGGCACCCAGGAGCCGCCCGAAGGAAAGCCAAAGCGCGAAACGGACCACCCGCGGGACCACGGCACGCCCGGCACGCGCAACTCGAAAACCGACGCGCCCCTGCGAGTGAAAAGTTTCCGCGATAAAAATATCTTCCGCGCTAAAGCGCCGGTCCGCGCTGCCGCGCTGCCGGGCACTGGGCGAACCGGGTCATTGGGATGGCGGGGATCGTCCGGGATCGGCGGCGCCGCCTTACCGTCACGCCGCTGGCGGCTGGTCGATGCGGACCAGGTTGCCTGACGGGTCGCGTACGGCGAAGTCCTTCGTGCCCCAGAACTGCTCGGTGGGCTCCTGCACGATCTCGGCGCCCGCGGCGCGCACCTTCTCGAAGGCGGCGTTGAGGTCGTCGGTGCGGAAGTGGACGCCGTTCAGCGCGCCCTTGGCGATGAGGGCGGCGATCGCGTCGCCGTCGTCGGGGCTGCCGTTCAGGTAGTTCGTCAGCACGATCGAGACGCCGGGCTGGGCGGCGGAGCCAACGGTGATCCAGCGGAAGTGGTCGCGGGCGACGTCGTTGGACACCTCAAGGCCGAGCACGTCACGGTAGAACGCCAGTGCGAGGTCCGGGTCGTGGACTTGGATGAAGCAAGTCGAAAGAGTGAGGTCCATGTACGCAACGTTAGCGAGCTTGCGCTCCGTGCGCTTCTTTGATCCTGCTCGACGTACGGCTCGGGCGGGTCACTTGCTTGGCGACGCAGCCTGGCACGGTGGCGAGCGCGGCGTGGTCGCGCGCCCGGTAGGCCGTCGGCGTCTCGCCGACCAGCTCGGTGAAGCGTGCGCTGAACGAGCCGAGCGACGTACAGCCGACCGCCAGGCACACCTCGGTGACGGACAGGTCGTCCAGGCGCAGCAGCGCCTTCGCCCGCTCGATGCGCCGTGTCATCAGGTAGGCGTACGGCGTCTCCCCGTACGCATCGCGGAACTGCCTGGAGAAGTGCGCGGTCGACATCAGCGCGGTCCTGGCCAGCGTGGCGACGTCGAGCGGGCTCGCGTACTCCCGGTCCATCAGGTCGCGGGCCCGGCGCAGGAGCGTGAGGTCGGCGAGCTTCTCTGGCGTCACCCTGCCAGCGTAACCGCAGCCGGGTGGTCATGGCTGAGGGCCGGGGGGCGGCGACGGCGCCGTGGCGGGCTGGGTGACGAGGCTGACCGCGTTCCTGACGGAGCCATCGCCGAACCCGCAGGCCTCGGTCAGCCGGGTCAGCCGCGCTATGGGCTCGATGAACGTGTCTTCCAGGAACGTGAGGTACTCATGGGCGGCGCCGTCTTCCTGGGTGATGACCGCCGTCTCCGGATGACCCCAGCTCACCACGTGGTCACGCCGTTGATCGCCCCGCGGCGCGTCGCTGAAGAACAGCCGGAAGCGGTGGTCCCGGTAGGTGGCCCTGGTCCAGGTCGCGGCCGTCATCTTGGCGCGGAACCCGTAGGGGAGCAGACCCATCACGGTGTCGATGAAGCCGAGCCGGCCGGCCACCGGCACGTGCTGCGCCTGGAGCACGCAGACGGAACGGCCGGTGAGCAGCAGCGCGGCGACCCGCATCGCGAGCGGGTCGATGGCGGGCGGGTGCCAGGGCTGCTGCCCGGCGACGGGTACCCGCAGGGTCGCGCCGTTCGCCGCGGGCAGCCGCAGGTCACGAAGCGCCTCGTGCATGGCCTGGTAGGTGATGCCGGCGGCGGCAAGCGGCCCGTAGGGCAGGCAGAAGTAGTTGGTGTAGGTGACCGGCCGGCCGTCCTCATCGAGTGCGACCTGCCCCTGGTCGGCGGCCTTGTGGATGGCGAGCGCCAGGTAGCTCCTGCCTGACTTGACTTGTCGCGCGTAGCTGACCGAGACCTGCGGGAGCGTGTGCAGCGCCCCGAGCTGGAACCTGCTGATGGCGTCCGCGAAGTTCCCCATGGCCAGGTCTCCGGCGGAGCAGGCGATGACGCGGTCCCCCGACGCGCCGGTGGCCTTGCCGTACAGCGCCCACTGCACGTCGACCACGGTCACCACGCCCGTCATCGCCTGGCGCCGGTCATGTCTCGTCCACCGCCGGCTCGGGTTCCGGCTCGATCGCGGGCAGCCGCGTCCACAGCGCGCCGTGTGTCGCCTCATCGAGGTCCATCCGTGCGACCGAGCCGTAGACGTACGCGGCCCACGCCAGCGGCGCCTGGGCCTCAGGGATTTTCCGCAGGATGGCCGCGAGCAGCGCGGGCGTCGGCGCGTCGGGCGTGTCGGTCAGGATCTCTGAGATGGTCTTCTCGTCGAGGCCGAGCGGGTACTGCTCCTCGGGGAAGGCCGCGACGAGCAGCTTCGTGAGCGCGTGCACCTGGTACTGATCGTGGCCAACTTCACGCAGCGCCCGCGCGAGGTACCCGTTGCGTACCAGCACGCGCCTGATCTCCGCGCTGCTGAAGCGCCCCTGCTTCTCCTGCAGGTACTGGAGCGTGACATCGCAGAACAGCCGCCCGTGCTCCTTCCTGCGCCACGCTCCCCGCGCGAGCTCGCTGATCAGGCCGAACGCGTCGACGTCACGGGAACCGAGCCACTTGGCCAGCTTCCTCGTGTCGTGGGACGCGTACACGATCACCTTCGCGCGCATGTCGGCCGGGTCGGCCCGGTCGAGCGCCTCAAGCAGCGGCCGGTACAGCGGCGCGTCCGGCGGCTTGCGCGCGCAGTCCTCGACCAGGCAGAAGGCCTCGTAGCCGACGGGACTGCCGAACGCCAGCGCGATCAGCGTGTCGTAGAGCTTCCCCTCGTACTTGCCGAGCGGGTGGTGCGGGCGGAGCAGCTCGAGCCTGGTGATCAGCGACCGGTAGCGCCGGCGGCGGACGTCATCGATCGCGCCGGCCGTCAGCCGCTTCTGGAGCAGGTCAAGGTCCTGGCGCAGCCTGGACAGGTTCAGGATCCGCACGTGCTCGTCGCATTCCCGCAGCAGCCCTTCCACGGGGTCCGCGTCCGCCGTGGCGGGCTGCGGCCGCGTCGCGTCGCGCTTGTCGAGCGCGTCGCGCTTGTCTGGTGAGTCAGGGGCCAGGGGCTTCAGCCGTGGCCGCCGCCAGAGCCGTACCTCGTCCACGAGGCGGAGCGCCTCGGTGTCGGCCGCGTCGCCGAAACCGAGCTCGCGGTACATCTGAGCGAGGCTGGCAAGCGGCGTGACCTTGTCGGCGAGCCAGCCGTAGTAGTGGCCCGCGTCCCCGCTGGGAATTGCGGCCAGGTCCGGCTCGCCCCAGTACACGATCTGGTCCGGCTTCTCACTCGCCCGGGGCTCGCTGCTGAAGAACAGCCGGAAGCGGTGGTTGCGATGTGTCGGCCTCGTCCAGGTCGCCGCGGCCATCCTGGCCCGGAAGCCGTAGGGGAGCAGGCCCATGACGGTGTCGATGAACCGCAGCCGCTCATCCAGGCTGGTCTCATCCGCGCCGAGCACGCAGACCGGCGCGCCGGTAAGCAGCAGCGGTGCCACCCGCATGGCCAGGGCGTCGATGCTCGGGATCTGCTGCGTGGCCGTGGCGATGGGCACCTCCCTGGGCGGCCCGTCCCTGGCCGGCAGCGTGACGGCGCTGAACGCCCGGTACATGTCCAGGTAGGTGGTGCCCTGCGGCGCGAGCGATGCGTAGGGTGCGCAGAAGTAGCTGGTGAACGTCGTGACCCGGCCCTGATTGTCAACCTGGCCGACTCCGTCGGCATAGCGCTGCCCTCCTCCGGCGAACCAGTGAATCGCGAGCGCCAGGTAGCCGCCGCCCGGCCCGCGGGTCGCGGGCTGCACGTAGCTGACCGACACCTGCGGCAGCGCGGCGAGCTGGCCGAGCGTGAACCGGCCGACCGCGTCGGTGAAGTTCGCCCTGCTCAGGTCTCCGTTGCTGCAGGCGATGACCTGGTAGCCCTCGTCGTCGAGGACCTTGCCGTGCAGCGCCCACTGGGCGCGCACCGAGATGTTCTTGCCGGTCACCTCCGGTCGCCGGCCCTTACGCGTTCAGCGCCGTCTGCCGGATAAGCCAGAGGATCGGCTCGACCACGTTGATCGGGTTGACCGGTCCCCTGACCAGGGACTCACCGGATTCGATCCGGTAGACGTTCTCCGTGTCCTGGACGTCGAACACGCGTGTGCGCTTATTGAGCATGAACCCGACCGCCGAGGTGACGAAGTAACTGATCCTGTCCGGGTGAAAGTACTGCTCGAGCAGTTGCGGTACGACCTCTCCCGTGCCGTTGCGTGACACCTTGCAGAGGCTGTGCATCAGGTCGCGCGCGTCGCTGTCGTGGACCCGCGGGAAGCCAAGCGGGTCGTGCTCGTCCCACACCAGCATGCCGAGCGACTCGGCGGTCTTGAAGACCCGGGGGTCGTCGAGCTTCGTGACGCACACGGCCACGTGATGCGGCAGCCTGCCGTCGAAGTCCGGGTCTTCCGCCACCGCCGCGATGAGGTCCATCAGCAGGCTGTAGGTCTTGTCGTACGCGTCGCCCCGGTTGAACTCCCTGATGGGATCGAACATGTAGAGGATCCCCCGGCTCTTGGCCACGTGATCCACGAGCTGCTCCCTGGGCTGGAGGCCGGCCTGATCGGGCCGGGAGAGTTCCCCGGTCGGGTCGGTCAGCTTGAGTGCCAGCTCGACGGTCTCCTCGAACGACCGGCTGTTGAACCTGCCGCTCCGCTCCGTGCGCTCCACCTTGCCGCTGAGAATCCAGTCGAAGATGTCGATTCCCATGGTGGTCAGCGGAAACCGGCCCTCGCTCGTCAGCGCGGTGTTCATCTCGACGAGCGCCCTTCGCGAGGCGGGGTCACGGCACCAGATCCGCCACTCCCTGTGCTGCTTGAGCAGCGCGATCTGCAGCGCGCCAAGGAACGTCGACTTGCCGCTTCCGGTCGCGCCGAGCATGGCGATGCCAGGCTCGCCGCGGATGGTCGCCCGTTTCCCGCTGGCCTTCGAGCCGGCCTTCGCGTTGTTCCTCCCGAAGCTGGCCACGTCGCACTCCCCTTAGTCGACGAACGGGAACGGTACCGTCTGCGCGGCCTCGCGCAGGCCAAGGCGCGTCGCGAAGTCCTGCATGTCCACCGGGTCATCCACCGTCGCCGTGACGTCCGCGCCCAGTGACTGCCACGCCTCACCGCGCGCGTCGGCGTCGCGCAGCGCACCGAAGGAGGCGCCGAGTGACCTGATCCTGTCGTGCTGCCACTTCCAGTTCACCCGGTCGGGGCAGGGGATGATCGTGGTCCGCGTGTCCATCGCGTGGGGGTGTGGCGGCCGCCCGCCCGCGGCCACGATCACCGGCCGCCCGTCACGCTCAGACAGGTGCCTGGCGACCGTCTCGAGTGCACACTCAAGCTGGGCCGCCCGCCGGTACTCGCGGTCCTCCGCGGCACGCCCTGACAGCGCCCGCAGTTCCTGCTCCGCCCGGCCGCCCGGGGTCGCCCAGGCGCGCACGGCGACCGGCTGCTCGTCCACTGACCACGCGACCGAGTGCGGCCCGTACGTCACCACGGAGACGCTCAGCCGCCCGGCGCCCTTCTCCGCCTCGTCGATGAGCTGCGACAGCCGGTCGATCCTGAGCTCAAGCCGGTCCTCGCCGCCGCTGACCTCGACGAGGCACACCAGGTGGACCGGCTCCGCCGACGCCAGCCGGTCGGGTACCTGGTTCCTGAGGCTGTCCCATGAGCCGGAGAACTTGCTGAGCGGGGCGGGCAGCCCGTGCAGGAGGACGCGGCCGGGCCTGGTGAGCACGGCGGTCACTTCGTAGGTGTCAGCGGGGACAAGCGCGGACTGGAGGTGGACCGGCCTGAGGGCCTGGGCGTTCGGCGGCACGTCCGGCCGGCGGTCGCGGGTGACGACCGCGAAGATCGTGCCATCGCCGTCCGTGGGCTCGCAGCGGACCCTGAGCACGGTCCGGTGGCCCTGGGTGACGCCCGGCGGGAAGAGCTGGTGGCCGGCCAGGACGAGCCGCCCGGCGTCCGTCCGCCCGGCCGGCACCTGCCTGAGGACGGCGAGCTCATAGCCGAGCACCAGCGGGCTGTCCCTGATCGCCTCCCGCACGTGGTCCTCTAGCGGGGTCCGGCATTCGTAGACGGGCACGCCACGCGCGCCAGGCAGCAGGCCGAGCAGGTCATCGGGCAGGTTGGCGGCCGTCCGGACGACGAAGGCCGGGTCGACTTCCCGGTAGAACGCGTCCGGGTCCTGCAGTGCCGATGTCCGCACCCGGGGCTGCTCCGCCCTTGGCGTTCCGTTCTCGTCACGGTAGACACGCCAGATCGTCGGGCCGGTCGCGCCGAATTCGGCGACCGCGAACCTGGCGTTTCCCGTTAGCCGTGCGAGCTCATCGGAAAGGGCATCGCGAACCTCGTCTTCCGCCCCGATCATGGCCAGCCCTTCCCCGAAACAGGTCACCTGACACAATGTTTAATCGCACCATTAGAGTAGGGGCCCCGCAGCACTGCGGGGTTGGGCCTTGCCGCCGCCCCCTATGCTTGGACCGCCGGAGCCGGCGAACCTCTTTCCGGAGGCGGACAATGCGGAAGTTTAACCAATTGCGGAGGCTCGTGCTCGCGCTGTCCGGCGGGGACGAG
>JAWWPV010000024.1:0-4223 GCA_033854775.1 Trebonia sp. | reverse complement strand
GGGTGGTCCGCCGCCTCGCGCAGGCCGAGCACGGGCGCGACGCAGGCGTCGGAGCCGGAGAAGACCCGGGTCCATTCGGCCTGCGTCCTGGTCGCGAACGTCGCGGCGATCCTGCGGCGCAGCTCGGCCCAGCCCTGCCGGTCATGCTGACGAGCCGGATCCTCGTCAAGGCCGAGCCCGGCAAGGAACTCCGCGTAGAACTTGGGCTCGAGGGCGCCGACCGCCATGTGCCGGCCGTCCGCGGTGGCGTAGACGGCGTAGAACGGCGCTCCGCCGTCGAGAACGTTGACGCCCCGCTCGTCCGCCCAGGCGCCCGCGGCCAGCATCCCGTGCGTCATCGCGAGCAGGTGCGCGGCGCCATCGACGATCGCGGCGTCCACGACCTGGCCTGGCGCGCCGCTCCGCACCGCCCACAGGGCGGCGAGCACCCCGATGACCAGGTAGGTGCCGCCGCCTCCGAAGTCACCGAGCAGGTTCAGCGGTATCTGCGGCGGGCCGCCTTCCGTGCCGATCGCGTGCAGCGCGCCGGTCAGCGCGATATAGGCGATGTCGTGCCCGGCCTGCTGGGCCATCGGCCCGTCCTGGCCCCAGCCCGTCATCCGCCCGTAGACGAGCTTCGGGTTGCGCGCGAGGCATTCCGCCGGCCCGAGGCCCAGCCGCTCGGCCACCCCCGGGCGGTACCCCTCGATCAGCACGTCGGCCGCGGCCGCCAGGTCGAGCGCCGCCGCCACCGCCTCAGGGCGCTTGAGGTCCAGAACCACCGATTTCTTGCCGCGGCCGAGCACATCGAACCTCTCGGCGCCCGGCGGTTCCCCCGCCGCCGGGCGGTCCACCCGGACGACCTCGGCACCCAGGTCCGCGAGGATCATCCCGGCGAACGGCCCAGGGCCGAGCCCGGCGAGCTCCACGACGCGGCAGCCAGACAGCGGACCCATGAGAACTCTCCCGGTATCTGAAACTCGATTATCAGGAATGATCTAATGAAATGCCAGCATATGCACGAGTTCCATAGGTGTTCCAGATGAAATCTGAAACCGATTATGATCGTACGATAGCGCGGCGTCAACAGCCGGAGGCCTGTCTTCGCCTGCTACGGGCCACTTCGCCACGGGTACCATCCTCGTCCCGGCTCTGCCCGCGAACACCTGCCTGCGGCGCGAGAACGGGCGCGGGCCAGAGGAAGCCCGCATCCGTTCGGGATGAATCTCTTTACGCCTGGACGGAGGCCGGGGAGGTCTCGGCCGCCCGCGACTCGCCTTCGGCGCCTGCCGCGCCGGCCTGCGGGCGCCGGCGGACGAGGGTGAACACCAGGACCGTGGCCAGCAGGCCGAAGCCGCCGGCCACGACGTAGGCGAGGTCGAGGCCGTCTGCGAACGCCCGGTGCACGACCGGGGCAAGCGCGGGTGCGCGGGCCAGGACCGCCTGCGCCTGGCCGCCGCTGAGCGTCGCCGACAGGCCCGCGCCCGCGGAGCGCGTCAGGCCGGAGTCGAATACCTCGCCGAGCACCGCGATGCCAAGCGCGTAGCCGAGCTGCCTGAAGGCGCTCAGCGCGCCGCCGGCCATGCCCGCTTGCTGCCAGGGGACGGCGGACATCGCGGTCGAGGTCAGCGACGCCATGGCGAGCCCCGCGCCGATCCCCACGAGCACCAGGCCGGGGATGACCACGGGCCAGCCGGAGTTCTCCCGCAGCACCGCCTGGGCGAGCGCGCCGACGGCGATGACGAGCAGCCCGGTGCCAACCATCCACCGGGGCGACGTCCGGTGCAGGAAGCGGCCGACCTGCCCGGACACGATGAAGGCCGCGGCCGCGCAGGGCAGCACGACCAGGCCCGCCTTGATGGCGCTCAGGCCGAGGACCGATTGCAGCCAGAGTGACTGATAGGTCATGCCCGCCCAGGCGGCCGCGGACAGCAGCGCCCCGGCGAGGAGCATCGCGGTGAACGTCCGGTTGCGCAGCAGCTTCAGGTCCAGCATCGGGGCCGCGCTGCGGCGCTCGGTGATGACGAACGCCACGAAGGCGACGACCGTGACGGCGACCAGGGCGATCGTCTCGGTGGACGCCCACGCGCCCCTGATGAGCGCGTAGGTCAGCGCGGCGGCCGCGACGGTGAAGGACACCATGCCCGGCAGGTCGACGCGCCTGGGGTGCGGGTCCTTGGACTCGCTGATGACCCGCAGGGTCATCGCGACGGCGACGACGCTGACCGGCAGGTTGACCAGGAAGATCCACCGCCAGCCGAAGTTGGCCGTGAGCAGTCCCCCGATGATCGGCCCCACCGCGGACGCGGCGCCGTTGACCGCCCCCCAGATGCCGAAGGCCATGCCGCGCTCGCGCCCGGTGTAGGTGTTGCTGATCAGCGCCATGGTCGTCGCGAACATCGCGGCGGCGCCCACGCCCTGGACGCCGCGCGCGGCGATCAGCAGGCCGACGTTCGGCGCGAGGCCGCAGGTGAGCGAGGCCACGGCGAAGAGCACGAGGCCGATGAGGTAGACCCGGCGGCGACCGAACCGGTCCGCCACGGACCCGATTGTCAGCACTAGCGCGCCGAGCACGAGGGCGTACAGGTCGATGACCCACTGCAGGTCGCTGAAGGTCGTGTGCAGCTGCCGCGCCATGTCGGGCAGCGCCACATTCACGATCGTCACGTCGACGAGCAGCATGCAAGCCCCGGCGCAGATCGCCACCAGGGGCCACCACTTGCGCATCGTTGGTTCCTTCCATTGATCCATGTGCCAGACCCCTCGTCTTCATCGTTCTCGATGACTAGACGATCGGCTGGCCGCCGCCGGGACACTGCCATCCCCTGCTATCAGGCCCCGCGGAGGCGCTTCCCCGCCTCCTCGACATAGGATCAGGCACTCGCGGCCCGATCTGTAGTCACACCGGCCAGATGCGCCGGTTCTCGACTTTTGCTAGCGTCTCTTTGGTGGAAACCATCATGGTCGACGATCTCGACCGGCAGCTCACGCAGTGCCTCGGCGTGGACGGGCGCGCCTCGTTCAGCGCGATCGCCGAAGTCCTCGGCGTGTCCGACCAGACCGTCGCCCGCCGGTACCGGCGGCTCCGCTCGGCCGGGGTCATGCGCGTTGTCGGTCTCAAGTACCCCAAGTCAGCCGGCTACGCGAACTGGTTCCTGCGGCTGCGCTGCGTTCCCGGGTCCGGTGAGGCGATCGCCGCCGCCCTCGCGAACCGCGAGGACACGGCCTGGGTCCAGCTGCTCTCCGGCGACACCGAGGTGCTGTGCTCGCTGCACGGGGACGGCTCGGACGGCACCGAGTCGCTGCTCACCCGGCTGCCCAGATCCGGGCGGATCGTGGCGGTAACCGCGTACTCCCGGCTGCACATGTTCACCGGCGGGCCCGACGCGCTTGGCTTCATGGACGTCCTGCCCGCCTCGCGGGTCGCACCGCTGCGGGTCGCGGTCCGCACCCGGCCGCGGCCGACGGAGCCGGAGGAGACGGCGAGCGACCTCGACGCCGCCCTGTTCTCCGCCCTCGCCCTCGACGGGCGGACCCCGTACGCCGACATCGCCGGGGCGACCGCCTATTCGGAGACGACCGTGCGGCGCCGGATGGACCAGCTCCGCGACCTCGGGCTCCTGTACTTCGACCTGGAGCTGGACATGCCGACATTCGGCTTCCGGTCCTCGGCCTGGCTGTGGCTGTCGGTGCCGCCCTCGCACCTGGCGGACGTCGGCTCCGCGCTCGCGAAGTTCCCCGAGGTCGCCTACGTCACCGCCACGACCGGCCCGGCCAACCTCGCGGGCTGCGCGGTCTGCCGCGACGAGGAGTCGCTGTACGAGTTCCTGACCGCCAAGGTCGGCGCCCTGCCGGGCGTGGAGCGCGTGGAAACCGCGCCGATCATCCGCACGGTCAAGCAAGCCTCCCCGATCATGATGCCCCGCCCGTAAGCGGGTGAGCGGCGGCCTTGGCGCTGGCGCGCCTGTTGCTGTTATCACTGTCTTTGACGAGGACTTGGTCGGGGCGTGAGGTTTCTGCCGTTATCGGCTCCGGAGCGACCGGCTTCAATGCCAGCGGATTGCCGGCGGGGCCGCGGCACGCGACCTTTTGACGTTCGCCGGGAACCTCCGGCAGCCGACACTTCTTGCTGTTATCTCGCTGCCCACTGCGGACGGACAAGCCACGCAACCCGAATGGGCAGCGAGGCGCCTGGCGCGTTCGCCCTCGCTGACGGCCGCGAGGACTGTCAGGTGCCGTCATTG
>JAWWPV010000023.1:0-5407 GCA_033854775.1 Trebonia sp. | reverse complement strand
CGGCGGTACGACGAGCCCTGGTGGTCTCAGCTGCTCACCTGGCTGCTCGCCCCGGTGGTCGCCGTATGGCAGTACACGGTGCTCCGCGGCATCTGGTGGTACGGGATCGCGACCTGCCTGCGCACCGGCTGGGGTACCCGTCAGCACGGCGTCGAGGTCGCCCTGGAACCGGCGTGAAACGCGCGCTGATCATCCTTATCGCGCTCCTGGCCTGCGCCTGCGGGTGTTCCGCGCATAACACCACCCGCACCGCCAGGGCGGCCAAGCCGGACACGTCCCGCTTCCTCATCGGCGCTGCCGCCCCGAGCACGGCTCAATTCCAGCAGGCGACCGGCATGCAGCCAGATATCGTCGAGCACTACGCGCGCACTGGCGCCGCCTTTAGCGCCAATTTCGCCGCGGGCGCCATCCCGCTGATCCAGCTCATGCCGTATGACGTCTCCCTCGCGTCCATCGCCAACGGCGGCGAAGACGACTGGCTGCGCTCCTATGCCCGCGCCGTCGCGGGGTACCAGGGCCCGGTGATCCTTGGCTTCGCTCCCGAGATGAACGGCTCCTGGTATCCCTGGGGAGACACGCACGTCAGCCCGGCCGGCTACATCGCGGCCTGGCGGCACGTCGTCAGCGTCTTCCGCGGCCAGGGCGCCCGGAACGTGACCTGGCTGTGGACGGTAACCGTCGCGATCATCGCCTCAGGCGACAACCCGTCCAACGGGGTCGGGGCGGCGACGCCGTGGTGGCCCGGGGCCGGGTGGGTGGACTGGGTCGGCGTCGACGGCTACTTCTACCGGAGCTCGGAGACCTTCAACATCGTGTTCGGCAACACTTTCAGCCAGATCCGCGCCCTCACGTCGAAGCCGGTGCTGATCTCGGAGACCGCGGTCGCGCCCGCCGCGGGAAAAGCCGCCAAGATTCCTGGCCTGTTCGCCCACGCCTACGCAGCGGGAGTGGTCGGGCTCGTCTGGTTCGACCTGCCTGGCAACCGCGACTGGCAACTTCAGGACGATCAGGCGGCACTGGCCGCCTTCCGCGCGGCGGTCGCGCGGTACAGCAACCCGCCCGCCCCGGCCGCCCCGCCCGCACCGTCTCCCGCCGGCGGGCAGTCCAGCACCCTTGGAGCAGACTTACGGCGCACGGTCGGCGACTCGTCAGGTTCCGGTTACACCCTGGGGCTATGAAGACCGAACCGGCGTCGGCGCGCTTGCTGGTCGTGGACGACGAGGCGACGATCCTGGAGCTACTGTCGGGATCGCTGCGTCTGGCGGGGTTCGAGGTCGTGCGGGCGGCGAGCGGTGCCGAGGCGGTGCGCGCGGCCGCGTCGTCCCGGCCAGACCTTGTCCTGCTGGACGTGATGCTGCCGGACGGCGACGGGTTCGAGGCGCTCCGCCGGATACGTTCCGGTGGTTCCGAGGTTCCGGTGATCTTCCTGACTGCCCGGGACGAGGTGCCTGACCGCGTCAGGGGCTTCGACGTGGGCGGGGATGACTACGTCACCAAGCCCTTCAGCCTGGATGAGCTGCTCGGCCGCATCCGGGCGGTGCTGAAGCGCACTCGACCGGACGCTCCCGGTTCGCAGCTGCGCGTCGCCGACCTCGAGTTGGACTCCGGCGCGCACGAGGTCAAGCGAGGCGGTGCCGTCGTCGCGCTGACGCCCACCGAGTACCGGCTACTGCGGTTCCTGATGGTGAACGCTGGCCGGGTGGTCAGCAAGGACGAGATCCTGGACCATGTCTGGGGGCACGACGACCCGGGCCGTGACGGTGACGTGGTCGAGCCGTGCCTCAGCTACCTGCGGCGCAAGGTCGACCAGGGACAGCCGAGGCTGATCCACACCGTCCGCGGTTTCGGTTACGTGCTGCGGATCCCGCCCCCATAAGGACGGCCCGCGTTCCACTCGCGCCCCCGCTGGTAGCAGCCTTCCAGGTGATCGCAACCGAATCGCAAGGCCAGCTTTCTTAACTGCTTGCCGTGACGGCATGGCGTGACACGTTTTCCGCGGATCCTACGGTCGCGACCCTTGGCGTGCCCTTGCG
Source organism: Trebonia sp. (assembly GCA_033854775.1). Lineage (GTDB taxonomy): Bacteria > Actinomycetota > Actinomycetes > Streptosporangiales > Streptosporangiaceae > Trebonia. Next base: position 3,374 of record JAWWPV010000023.1, on the reverse strand, counting down.
GAATGCTTGCCCAAAACTTGGGGGCAATCCGCTCTGCGCAAATGGTCGGAGCGCTTCACGCTCTCTTCCACCGAACCTCCAGCGTGGGCTGGCATAACTCAGATTAAGAGCCCAGGCGATAGGGAGTAAAAGCAATGTTTTCCAGCAAGCGGTCTAAGGTCATCGCAGGCGGAGTAGCGGCCGTCGTGATCGCGGGCGGTTCCTACGGGATCGTCGCGGCCACTTCCAGCAGCACGACTACCACGGCCAGCAGCAGCAGCAGCGCCCACGGCTTCCCCGGCGCTTCCGGAGCTGGAGGCAGCGGCAGCGGATCCAACGCCCGGTCCGGGCCGGCCGCGGGCGGCTCGGTCGGCACGGCCAGCAGCGTGTCTGCCTCCGGCTTCACGCTGACGACCTCAGGAGGCCAGAAGGTGACCATCAAGGAGTCATCCTCCACCAGCTACGAGCAGGGGACCAGCCCGGCCTCAGCCAGTGCCGTCACCACCGGCGCACCGGTTCTCGTGCTGGGCACGACCGACAGCACGACCATCACGGCCACCGAGGTCATCGTCCAGCCCCCGGCCAGCAGCGCGTCGTCTCCCGGCGGGCAGGTGATCACCTTCTCCAAGGGGACGAAGGGTTCCTCTCAGACGGTCGGCACGATCCCGTCGGACTACACCCAGGGAGCGGGAACGCTCGCCACCGGCACGGCCGCGGACAAGGCGACCGAAGCCGCGCTGGCGGCTTACCCGGGTGGCGTTGTTGACCGGGTCGTCGAACTCAGCAACGGCGATTACGAGGTCCACAACATCGGCGTCAACTGGCCCCACCACATCTTCGTCAACCAGGACTTCCAGGTCATCGGCGCCAATTCATAGCCGACGCGGGACGGCTAGCGCGGGGCGGGCACCGGCCAACGGCCGAGCCCGCCCGCGCGGCGTAACGAATTGCCCTGCAGAACGCACAGGATGACTGTGCGCCGGGCCTGGTCTGCCGCCGCTACGAGCACTGAAAGCTCGTCCTCGCGCAGGTACTCCGCCACCTGCAGCACCACGACGGGCGGCTCGTCGTTGTCGGCCTCGCGGACCTCCCGCCTGACCGTCTCGGCCTCGCGGCGCAGGGCCTCGGGCGACAAGAAAGACAGCACCACCGCGCCCGCCTCGGGAGGCGCGATCCGGCCGTCGGAGTCGGCGGGGAGTTGCTCGATCACCGCTCGGCCGCTGGTGACGCTCGGCGGCGGTTCCTCCTGCAGTTGCCTGTCGACCGCACTGCCCGCAGGCAACTGGATGATCAGATCCACGTCATCAGCCATCGCGCCAGCATAACGTGCCTAAGATCTTTATCCCGAACGACGGCGTGGTTCCCGCTCTCGGCCAACGTTGCCGTTTGACAGATTGAACAGACCTGTCTACCTTATGCATGTGACGCGGCCTACCGCCCGCGTTGACCCGCTTCTCCGGGGCGACGCTCGGCGCCGGGGCGCCTTCTTCTGCCGGTAACCGAGGAGCAGCAAATGAGCGAGCGGGTGGTACTGATCACCGGTGCCCTGGCAGGCATCGGGCGGGCGACGGCCGCGGCCTTCGCCCGCCAGGGCGCGGCCGTCGTTGTCTCCGGACGGCGCGACGAGCAAGGCAAGGCGCTCGCGGCCGAGCTCCGGGAGCTGGGCGCGGAGGCCGAGTACATCCGGGCCGACGTCAGCATCGAGGACGACGTCCGGGCCCTGGTCGACGGCACCGTCGCTGCCTTCGGCCAGCTGGACGTCGCGGTTAACAACGCCGGCTTCACCGGCAGCCGCGGCCCGCTGGCCACCCAGACCCTCGAGGCGTACAACGCCGTCTTCGACACCAACGTCCGCGGCGTCTTCTTCTCGCTCAAGCACGAGCTGCGCGTGATGACCGGGCAGGGCTTCGGCAGCATCGTCAACCTGTCCTCGACCTTCGGCGAGCGGGGCGGCGCCGGAGCGGCGCTCTACAGCGCCAGCAAGCACGCGGTCAACGGCTTCACCCGGTCCGCGGCGCTCGAGGTGGCCGCCCAGGGCATCCGGGTCAACGCCGTCGCCCCCGGCCCGGTGGCCACCGACGGCCTCGGCCGCTTCGCCGGCAGTGAGGAAGGCGCCGCCGCCATGGCGGCGACGGTCCCGGCCGGCCGCCTGGGCCACGTCGACGAGATCGCGGACGTCATCAAGTTCCTCGCGTCCGACGACGCCCGCTTCCTGACGGGCCAGATCGTCGCGGTGAACGGCGGCAAGACAGCCGCCTGAACCCTTGCCTGATCGCTCCACCGGATCTCCACAGCGGCTGCATAGCGCTCTCACGAGAAAAGGCGAGGGTGGATGCCAGATGGCCCACCGCACTGGGCGGGCCGTCACGTACGCGGGGCATCAGCCCCCTTAGGAGTACCTGATGACGATCGAAGCCACCACTCACCCGAGAGTCGCCCGCGCCTTCATCCCCGGCTTGCTGCCCAGCGCGGTCCGCGTGCTGGCCGTGACGGCACGTCCCGGACAGGAGTCGGCCGACCTGGGCGGGCTGCTGTTCGCCTTCCGCCGGTCCGGGGCCAGCCTGAGCCTGCTGTGCCTGACCCGGGGCAAGCCCGCCGGGCAGGGCTCCGGCAACGCGCGGCTCGAGGCGGCGCGGCCGTGGGAGGTTCAGATGGCCGCCGCGATCCTGGGCGTCCGCCAGGTCGCCGTCGCCGATTACCGTGCCGGGAGCCTGCACCACTACCACACGTCCGACCTGGCCGGACGGATTCAGCGGGCGGTGGGGGAGTACTCCGCCGACCTGGTGCTCGTCGTGGCACCGGAGACCGGTGACCTCGGAGACGTCGCCGTCGCCCGCGCGGCGACGGCCGCTGCCTTGCGGGCCGGGGTGCCGGTCGCGGGGCGTACCAGGCCGGGCGTGTCCGGAGCCTGGATGCTCGATCTGGGGGCGGACGCGGAGATCGCCCGGGCCATCCAGAAGTCGGCCGCCGCCGCGCACGCGACGCAGGCCGGGGCGCTCCCGGAGCTTTTGCGCAGGCTCGACCAGCTTGACAGCGTGGAGACGCTGCGCTGGCTGCTAAGCCCGGTGCGGGTGCCCGGGCAGCGCGTCAGCCCGTGAGCACGAGACCGGACGCTGGGGCGGCGTGGTGGCACGTCAGGCTTCGCCGAAGACAGGGTCGCGCTTCTCGAAGCGCGCCGTGACCGCTTCCGCCTGGTTCGGGCTGCCGATCAGCGCGCGGATCTCCTCCTGCTCCGCCGCGAAGCCCGACGCCAGGTCGGCCCGCCCGGCTAGGTCGAGCAGCCGCTTCGCCGCCCGGACCGCGTGCGGGCTGCGCCCCGCGATCGTCTTCGCCATGGCGAGAGCCGCGGCGAGCGGATCGGGGTCGGCGCGGGTCGCCAGCCCGATCCGTACGGC
>JAWWPV010000022.1:0-4447 GCA_033854775.1 Trebonia sp. | reverse complement strand
CTGCGCCCAGTAGAGCATCGTGCCCCAGGAGACCGAGCCCGGGTCGCCGAGCCCGATGAACTGGAGGCTGGAGGCGAACAGCACGTCGTAAAGCGCGTTGGTGAGGAACGCCGCGACAAGCAGCGAGGTCATCGTGGGCAGGATCTCCACCGCGATGATGTAGGCCGCGCGCTCGCCGCGGACCCGGGCGGCGGCCAGGAAGTCTCGGTTGCGCAGCGACAGCGCCTGGGAGCGGAGCTGGCGGGCCGTGTAGGACCAGCCGGTGAAGGTGAGCACCGCGATCAGCACGCCGGTGCCGGAGTTGTGTACGTAGGCGGCGATCACGATCAGCAGCGGGAAGAGCGGGATCACCAGCACCATGTCGGTGAACAGGTTGAGCGCGCCGTCGGCGAACCCGCCGAGGTAGGCGGCGGCGACGCCGATGACGGCGGCGATCACCGTGGATGCCAGGCCAGCGCCGAACGCGATCTCAAGCACCTGCCTGGTGCCGTACACAGCCTGGGCGAAGATGTCCTGGCCGAGCCCGGTGGTGCCGAACAGGTGCGCCCCGCTCGGCCCGAGGTTGCGCGCGTACGCCTCGGCCGACGGGCTCATCCGCGCGAACAGCCCGGGAAAGAGCGCGAGCACGATGAAGGCGAGCAGCAGGACCAGGCCTGCGCTGGCCTTGGGGGAGCGGGCCACCGCCCGGCCCAGCTGCGCCAGGGCCCCCCTCATCGGCTGCTCCTGGTCCGCGGGTCGAAGATCGCGGTCGCGATGTCCGCGAGCAGGATCGCCACCAGCACCGCCACGGTGATCAGCAGGAAGAGTGCCTGCATCAGCGGGTAGTCCTCGTTCTCGACGGCCTGGAGCAGCATGTAGCCGACACCCGGGTAATTGAAGACGTACTCGATCAGGATCGCACCGCCCACCACGAAGCCGAGCGACATCGCGAAACCGGTGAGGTTCGGCAGCACCGCGTTCCGCGCGGCGTAGTTGAGCATGATCCGGTGCTGCCGCAGTCCCTTGGCCCGGGCCATCCGCACGTAGTCCTCGGCCAGCGTGGTGACCATGTTGTTCCGCATGGTCAGCGTCCAGGTTCCGATCGTGGTGATCAGCAGTGCGAGGCCGGGCAGCAGCGCGTGCTCGACGACGTCGCCGATGAAGGAGGGCGTCCAGGCCGGCGTGTCGGTGAGGCTCATGCCGCCGGACCAGGGGAGCCACTGGAGCTTGAGGCCGAAGATCAGGATGAACATCATCCCGACCCAGAAGTACGGGATCGCGGAGGTGATCACCAGCAGCGGCGGCGCGATGCTGTCGGTAAGCCCGCCGTGCCGCCAGGCGGAGAGGATGCCGATCCCGGTGCCGAGCGTGAACGCCAGGATCGTGGTGACGCCGACAAGGCCGAGCGTCCAGAACACCGCGGTGCCCACCACCTGGCTGACCGGGGAGGGGAAGTAGAACAGCGACGTGCCGAAGTTGCCGGTGAAGACGTCGCCCAGGTAGTGCACGTACTGCGCGGGCAGGGACTGGCCGCTGTTGACGCCGAAGATCGTTTCGAGCGCTTGCAGTTCCTGGCCGCTGATCTTGCCGCGGAACTTCCCCATCATCGCGATGGCCGGGTTGCCCGGCATCATCCGCGGCAGGAAGAAGTTCAGCGTGACCGCCGCCCAGAGGGTGAGCAGGAAGAACCCTGCCCGGCGCAGTACGTATCTCATCGAGCGGGAACTCCGGTGCCGCTACGACTTCGGAGCGAGGTGCAGCAGCACCTGGCCCATGTCGGGGTAGGCGTAGGCGGCCGGCAGCGCGTAGGGGTCACTCGGCGACGGCCAGCCGGTGAACGAGGCGGTGTTGTACTGGAACCAGCCGACTTCCTCGGTGATCGGGATGAACGGCACGTCGCTGAGCACGACCTGCTGAAGCTTGTCCACGATCTGGTGCTGCGTGGCCGTGTCGGTCGTCACCGCGTAGGAGTTGAGCAACTGGTCCGTCGCCGGGTTGCTGTAGCGCTCCCAGTTAGACGACGCGTTCTTGCCGATCGGTGCGGAGTTCGCCGAGTACAGCCACTGGCGCAGCTCGTAGTACGGCGTCGGGCCGACGGTCTGCGCGTAGTAGGCGAACTGGAAGTTGCCTGAGTACAGCCGGGACAGGAAGTCGTTCTGCGCGAGGTTATCCGAGGTGAGCTGGATGCCCACGGCCTTCAGCTCCTGCTGGATCACCGACATCGAGGCGACCCAGTCCGAGTAGCCGCCGATGTTGATGACGCTGAACGACAGCTTCTGGCCGCCCTTGGCGTAGACACCGTCGCTGCCGAGCGTGTAGCCCGCCTGGGTGAGCAGCTGCTTCGCCTTGGTCGGGTTGTAGCCGTAGTTGTACTTGGCGGCGTCCGTGGTGTCCATCCAGGCGGTGAACGTCGGCGTGTCGATGTCGTTCTGGTTGGCGCCTGGCTCCTCGCCGTACTCGCCGATGTTGGCGACCTTGGCCCTGTCGATCGCGTAGGCGATCGCCTGCCGCACGAGCGGGTTGCTGAGCCCCGGCAGGGTCAGGTTCGGGATCAGCGAGACGTTGGCGATCGGCGGGAACCAGTAGTGGTTGTCCGCCGACTTCGAGGTGTAGAAGGCCTGGATGTTCGGGATGAACTGGCTGCCCCACTGGGCCTGGCCGGTGGCCAGGTAGGTGTTGGCCGGGTCGTTGGAGGTGAACGCCGGGTACAGCACCTTGGCGATCTTGGGCTCGCCCGGCTGCCAGTAGTCCGGGTTGGCCACGTAGGTGATGTTCTCCGGCGTGCACGGCTTGACGACGTAGGCGCCGGTGCCGATCGGGTCCGAGTCGGCGTACGTGACCGGGTTGGAGATCTTGGACCAGACGTGCTCGGGCACGATCGGGACCTGGTCGGCGATGTAGTAGAAGTACGGCACCGACGGGGCCTTGAACGTCATCACGACGTTGTCGCCCGACTGGGTCACGCTGCTGAGCACCGACCAGACGGAGTTCACGTCGAGGGCGGGCACCTTCTTGAGCAGGTTGAAGGTGAAGGCCACGTCCGTCGCGGTCATCGGCGTGCCGTCGCTGAACTTGACGCCCTTCCTGATCGTGAACGTGAGCGCCCTGTTGCCGTTGCTCCAGGCCCAGCTCGTAGCGAGCCAGGGGGTCGCCTTGGCGTTCTCCAGCGTGTCAACGAACGCGAGCGGCTCGTACACCTGGCCCATGGTGACGCCCTCGCCGAGGTTGCCCGGGTTGAACGGGTTGAAGCTGCAGTTCCACTGCGTGCCCTGCTCGTTGGAGATCGTCAGCGTGCCGCTCGGGCCCTTGCCCGTGCTGGAGCCACCGGCACCGGACGATCCCGAGGGCGAGGAGGAGCTGCAGGCAGCGAGTGCGGCGGCGAGCAGCGTCGCCGCCCCGGTCAAGAGCAAACGTCTCATAGGGTGCCCTCCACTGGGTGTCGCGTCAGGTTGTATCCCTGGTGTCTCCGATGACGTTTGGGTGCTATACGAGTTTTGTCGCCTTTGCGATATAGTTAGGACAGTATCCTAACTATCAATGGGCTGACTAGCCCTCGTCGCTAAACCGTGATGCGCGCGACCCGGGGGAGGTGCCGTGGCAGATGTCCGGGTCGAAGCGATGCCGGCGAACGGCCTCTTCGCCGCGCGCCCAGCCCTGATCAGGGCGCTGAACGAGCAGCTGCTCCTTGATCACATCCGTACGTCCGGTCCCTACTCGCGGGCCGACCTGGCCCGCGTTTCCGGGCTGTCCAAGCCGACCGTCTCGCTCGCACTCGCGAACCTCGAACGGGCCGGCCTGGTCCGGCTGGCCGGCCAGCGGACGGGGATGCCCGGCCGCACGGCCCTGCTTTACGAGGTCCGCCCGGAGGCGGGGTTCGTGCTCGGCCTCGACATCGGCCTGCGTTACCTGCGCGGCGCCGTGGCCGACCTGGCGGGCGGAGTCCGCGCCAGGCTTTCCGTGCCGGTGCACGCGACCACGGTCGGCGGCCGCGTCGCCGAGCTCGTCGCGCTCGCGGACGAGTTGTGCGCGCGCGCCGGGATAACGCGCGCCGCGGTCATCCAGACGGTTGTCGGCAGCCCCGGCGTCTATGACCCGCAGCGGAACCTGATGGCCTGGACCGGCGGCCTGCCCGGCTGGGATCAGCCGGAGGCCATGGCCGGGCTGCGCGCGGCGTTCGGTCCCGCGCTTGAGATCGAGAACGATGTGGACGCGGCGGCCCTCGCCGAGCGCGCGCTCGGCGTTGGCACCGAAGCCGACAACTTCGCGTTCGTGCACGTCGGCTCGGGGGTCGGCATGGGCCTGGTGCTCGGCGGGCGACTGCACAGGGGGGTGCACGGGGTGGCCGGCGAGATCGCCTTCATGCCGCTCGGCCGTGACCCGCTGGCCTGGGCGGACACGGAAGCCAGCGCCGGAGCCGGCGCCGACGACGGGCGCGTGGCCGCCGGCCCCGCGGGCGTGATCATTGACC
>JAWWPV010000021.1:0-12376 GCA_033854775.1 Trebonia sp. | reverse complement strand
GGCGCTTGCGCCGCTTCTCCGCCGCGCACTCCTGATCGTGGACCAGCACGGTGACGCCGTCGATCGCGGCCAGTTCCCGCTGCACGTCGATCAGGTCGTCGCGGTGCCGGATGTCGGCCCCGTGTTTAACATCGCGGGCGCCCAGTTGCCGCCGGAGTTTCGCCGGGTCGTCGGTGGTGACGACGGTCTTGCGGACGCCCTCGGCGGCGAGCAGCGCGAGGAGCCGGCCGATCGGCAGTTCGCCGACCGCCTGCTGGCCGCCGGTCATCGCGACGGCGGAGTTGCGCAGGAGCTTGAAGGTGATGTTCGCACCCGAGGCCACCGCGGCGCGGACGGCGAGGCTGCCGGAGTGGGCGAACGTGCCGTCGCCGAGGTTCTGCACGAGGTGGCGCTGCGTCACGAACGGCGCGATGCCCATCCACTGCGCGCCCTCGCCGCCCATCTGGCATAGCCCGATGACCTCGCCGACCTGCTCTTCCGGCATGAACGCCACCATGGCGTGGCAGCCGATCCCGCCGCCGACCAGGGTGCCGGGGGCGACCTTGGTGGACGAGTTGTGCGGACAGCCGGAGCAGAAGTACGGCATCCGCTGCGCCAGCGGCAGCATGACCCGCTCCCGGGCCGGCCGCCCCGTGACGGGGATCCCGGCCGCGCCGAAGTGGCGGGCGAGGCCGTCGGCGACCGAGTCCGCGTCCAGCTCACCCACGGCCGCGAAGAGCGGAGAGCCGTCCCGCGACCCCTTGCCGTAGACGGCCGGGGCGGCGGCCTGCCCGTACAGGACGGACTTCACCGCGTCTTCGAGGAAGGCGCGCTTGTCCTCGATGACGATGATCTCGTCGAGGCCGGCCGCGAACTCGGCGACGATGCTCGGCTCAAGCGGGTAGATCACGCCGAGCTTGAGCAGCCGGATGCCGTGCCGTTCGAGCTCGTCATCGTGGAGCCCGAGCGCGGTGAGGGCCTGACGGACGTCCAGGTAGGTCTTGCCCGCCGCCACCAGGCCGATCCGGGCGCTGCGCGGCCCGGTGATGACATTGAGGCCGCTGCGGCGGATGTACTCGACGGCGATTGGCAGCCTGGTGAGGTGCTGGCTCCGCTCCAGCTCGGCGAGCTCGGCGCCGAGCAGGCGGGCTCGCGGCTGGTGGCCGTAGGCGCGCAGGCCACGGTGCAGATCGGAACTGTGCAGGTCCGACAGGTCGGGCGCCTGCCAGTGCGGGCTGACCTGGGCGGTGGACGCGCCGTCGGCCATCGCGGTGACCACCTTGATGGCGGACCACAGGCCGCTGGCGCGGGACAGCTCCACCGCGTGCAGGCCGTGCACCAGGGCCTCGGCCGGGTCGGCCGGGTAGAAAGTCGGCATCATGAGGCCCGCGAGGGCCATCTCGGAGGAACACGGCAAGGTGGAGGACTTGGCCGCCGGGTCGTCACCGACGAGCGCCACCGCTCCCCCGGTCGGCGACGTCCCGATCATGTTCGCGTGCCGCAGCGCATCGGTGGCCCGGTCCAGGCCCGGTGCCTTGCCGTACCAGACACCAGTGACGCCGTCGTGCTTGGCGTCACCGACGTGGCCGGCCAGCTGGGTCCCAGACACCGCCGTCGCCGCCAGTTCCTCGTTGAGGCCCGGCTGGTGCAGGACCCCGTACTCGCTGAGCAGGGCGCGACGGCGGGCGAGCTCAAGATCGTAGCCGCCAAGCGGCGAGCCCTCGTAGCCGGACACATAGGTGGCCGTCGCGAGGCCGTGCTCCCGGTCGTGGCGGGCGCGGTCGAGGAGCATGCGGACGAGCGCCTGGATTCCCGTGAGGTAGATCGTCCCGTCCTGGCGCTGGTAGCGCTCGTCGAGGCTGGCCACGCGCGGGCTGAAAGCTGCCGTCATAAGGTCACTCTAGATTCGAACTGGTCAATTGGTCTAGTATCAAGAGCCTTCATTGAGCCGTTGGCTCAGTAGACATCGCGAAATAAGCCCACGTATGGAGCGGCGAGCCTGTGCATCTGGATCAACTAGATCTTGAGCTGCTGAACCTCCTCCTCGAGGAGCCGCAGGCCGGCATGCGCGAGTACGCCCGGGTGCTCGGCGTCGCGCGGGGCACCGTGCAGGCCCGGATCGCCCGGCTGGAGCGCGAGGGCGTCATCACCGGGCACGCTCCGGCGATCAGCCCGGCCGGCCTCGGCTACACCGTGCTTGCCTTCGTCCACCTCTACCTCGCCCAGGGCCAGCTCGACAACGTGGTGTCCGGGCTCAACGGGCTCCCCGAGGTACTGGAGGCGCACACCACGACTGGGGAGGGCGACCTGCTCTGCCGCGTGGCGGCACGGAGCAACCTCCACCTCGAGGAGATCGTGCAGACCCTCCTGGCGCTGCCCGGGGTCACGCGGACGAAGACGGAAATATCGCTAAATCAGCGTGTCAGCGACCGCATCCTCCCCTTGGTTCAGCAGATGAGAACGGCCCAGACACGCCGCCCGGACCACGACACTGCATAGAGCGGGACGAACGTCACACTTGGCGACCTCCGCGGCGGGCATAAGCAAGGCGGCATCATTAGTTGCCACTAAGCAACTAATGGTCACGGGCACGGGAGGGATACGCGTTGCCTGAGCTGAGCCTCCAGCGCCGGTACTTGGTACTGGCAATCTGCTGCATGAGCCTGTTCATCGTCGGACTTGACTCGACGATTGTGAACGTGGCGTTGCCCGATATCGGCCGGACCTTCCGCGCGCCGGTTTCCGGACTCCAGTGGACGATCGACGCGTACACGCTGGTACTCGCCGCCCTGCTCATGCTGTCCGGCTCCACCGCTGACCGGCTGGGCCGGCGCCGCGTCTTCCAGATCGGGCTGGCGCTGTTCACGATCGGCTCGCTGCTGTGCAGCCTGGCGCCCGGGCTCGGCTGGCTAATCGCTTTCCGGATGCTGCAGGCAGTCGGCGGCTCGATGCTCAACCCGGTCGCCATGTCGATCATCACGAACACGTTCACCAAGCCCGCGGAACGCGCCCGTGCGATCGGCGTCTGGGGTGGCGTCTTCGGGCTCAGCATGGCGATGGGCCCCGTGGTCGGCGGCGCCCTGGTCGACTCCGTGGGCTGGCGCGGCGTGTTCTGGGTGAACATCCCCGTGGGCATCGCGGCGATCCTGTTCACCGCGCTGTTCGTACCCGAGTCCAAGGCGGCGCGCGCCAGGCGGCCTGACCCCATCGGGCAGATCCTGATCATCGCCATGCTCGGCTCGCTGACTTACGGCATCATCGAGGGGCCGTCCTACGGCTGGGGCTCCGCCCGCATCCTGGCGTTCTTCGCCGTCACGGTGATCGCCGTCATCGCCTTCCTCCTCTACGAGCCACGGCGGGCAGATCCGCTCGTCGACATCCGGTTCTTCCGCAGCCTGCCGTTCTCCGGCGCGACCCTGACCGCGGTGAGCGCCATGTCGGCGCTCGGCGGGTTCCTGTTCCTCATCACGCTGTACCTTCAGGATGTCCGCGGCTACCGGCCGCTGATCGCAGGGCTGTTCCTGCTGCCGATGGCCGCCGCGATGGCGGTGAGCGCGCCGCTGGCGGGCCGCATGCTCGCGAGGAGCGGCGCCAGGGCGCCGCTGCTGATCGCGGGCGCGGGGATCGCCGCCGGAGGCATCCTGCTGACGCAGCTCACCAACTCTTCCGCGCCGGGCTACCTGGTCCTTGCCTTCCTGGTGTTCGGCATCGGGATCGGCTTCGTGAACGCCCCGATCACGAACTCCGCCGTGTCCGGGATGCCCCGTTCGCAGGCTGGCGTCGCGTCGGGTATCGCCTCGACGAGCCGCCAGGTGGGCTCGTCGGTCGGCGTCGCCGTCATGGGCTCGGTGCTGGCCGCGAACCTGCACGGCTCGATGACAGCCGGGTTCGCGGCCGCGACGCGGCCTGGATGGTGGATAATCGCCGCGGCGGGGATGGTGGTCATCGTCCTCGCGCTGATCACGACCAGCCGCAGGGGAAAGGCCAGCGCTGAGCGCAGCGCCACGCTGGTCGCCAAGGCGGAGGAGAAGATCCTGGTCCCCTCGGCGTGAGCGACGCCGTCGCCGCCTGACTCTGGTGTGATTGGCCCATCCGCAGGCTATGGCGGTAGAGCTAGCGGGGGCGTTCGTCCACTATGCGGCGCATTTTGCCCATGCTGCGTTCGATGGTGGCCGGGGGCTCGACCACGATGGCGGTGGTGACGCCGATCGTGTTCTTGATTTGGGTGGCTAGCTGGGCGCCCGCTGCCTCGGCGTCGGCCTCGGTTGCGTCCGGGCGGCGCTCCACGTGGACGGTCATGGCGTCCATGCGGCCGCTGCGGGACAGGTGGAGCTGGAAGTGCGGTGACAGGGCGGGGATGCCCAGGATGAGCTCCTCGACCTGGGTCGGGAACAAGTTGACGCCGCGCAGGATGATCATGTCGTCGGTGCGGCCGGTGATCTTCTCGATGCGGCGCATCGTGCGGGCGGTGCCAGGCAGCAGCCGGGTGAGGTCTCGGGTGCGGTAGCGGATGACCGGCATCGCCTGCTTGGTCAGCGAGGTGAAGACCAGCTCGCCCTGCTCGCCGTCGGCGAGCACCTCGCCGGTGACCGGGTCGATGACCTCCGGGTAGAAATGGTCTTCCCAAACGTGCAGGCCGTCCTTGGTCTCCACGCACTCCTGGGCCACCCCGGGTCCCATGACCTCGGACAGTCCGTAGATGTCGGTGGCGTCGAGGCCCGCGCGGGCCTCCATCTCGGCGCGCATCTCGTTCGTCCACGGCTCGGCGCCGAAGATGCCGTACCTGAGCGAGCTGCTCGCCGGGTCGAGGCCCTGGCGCTCCATCTCGTCGAGGATGTTGAGCATGTAGGAGGGGGTGACCATGATGACGTCCGGCTGGAAGTCCCGGATCAGCGTCACCTGCCGTTCGGTCATGCCGCCGGAGACGGGGACCACGGTGCAGCCCAGCCGCTCGGCACCGTAGTGCGCGCCGAGCCCGCCGGTGAACAGGCCGTACCCGTAGGCGACGTGCACGATGTGCCCGGGCCGGCCGCCGGCGGCGCGGATGGAGCGGGCCATGACGTTGGCCCAGGTGTCGATGTCCGCGGCGGTGTACCCGACGACGGTGGGGCGGCCGGTGGTCCCCGACGAGGCGTGGATGCGGGCCACCTGCTCACGGGGCACCGCGAACATGCCGAACGGGTAGTTGTCGCGCAGGGACGCCTTGGTGGTGAACGGGAACCTCGCGAGGTCGGACAGGTCCTTGACGTCGTCGGGGTGAACCGCCGCGACGTCGAACATCTTCCGGTAGTACGGCACGTTGTCGTAGGCGTGCCGCAGCGACCAGCGCAGCCGCTCAAGCTGAAGCGCCCGCAGCTCGTCAACCGAGACGGTCTCGATGGGCTCCAGCTCGCCTGGCGGGCTGACGGCGGCGGTCATGGCTCTTTCTCCTTACGCGTCATAATCGACGGTGATTTCGTCGGTCTGGGGCAGTGCCTGACAGGTTAGGACGTAACCGGCGTCGAGCTCGCGCTGTTCGAGGGCGTAGTTGCGGCGCATGACCGCCGCGCCGCTGGTGACCATGGCCCGGCAGGTGCCGCAGACGCCGCCCTTGCAGGCGAATGGCAGGTCGGGCCGGGCCTTCTGCGCGCCGTCGAGGATCGGCGTGCCGGCCGGCAGGGTAAGCGTGGAGCTGCGGCCGTCGAGGATGACGGTCAGGCTGGCGCCCTCGCCGACGGGGGCGTCGTCGTGGACCGCCTCGACGGGGGGCTCGTCGCCGACCCAGAACAGCTCGCGGTGGATACGGTTAGCGTCCACGCCGAGCCTTCGCAGCACCTCGATGGCGTCGGTGACCATGGGATGAGGGCCGCACAGCCACCAGTGGTCCACGCCCGGCACGTCGATGGTCGCCGGCAGCAGCGCGCTCAGCCGGCCGGCGTCGAGCCGGCCGCTGTGCAGCTCGACCTCCTGCGGCTCGCGGGACAGGACGTGGACGATCTGCATCCGCGCTGGATAGGCGTCCTTGAGGTCGGCGACCTCGTCGGCGAACATGACCGTGTCGCTGCGCCGGTTGCCGTACAGGAGCGTGACGGTGGACTTGTCGTCCGCCGCTAGGACCGACGCGGCGATCGACATCATCGGGGTGATGCCCGAGCCGGCCGCGATCAGGACGTGCCGCCCAGGGACCGACAGGTCGGGGGTGAAAGTGCCACTAGGAACTTGGACGTCGAGGGTGTCGCCGGGCTTGAGGGCGTGCACCAGCCAGCCGGAGACCACGCCGCCGGCGACCTCGCGGACGCCGATCCGCGGGAGGGCTCTCGGCAAATTGGGCCCGGCCGGCGCGCAGATCGAGTAGGTGCGCCGTTCCTCGCCGCGCCGGACGGTCAGGGTCTGCCCAGCGGAGAAGGCGAACGCGTCGGCCACGTCGGCCGGCACCCCCAGCGTGATCGCGGCGGAGTCGTCGGTCAGCGGCTCGACGCGCTTGACGGTGAGACGGTGAAAGTCCGAGCGCCGGGCGCGGCGCACTGGGGTTTCCGTCACAGGGCCTTGACCCCCTCAAAGGGCTCGCCGCACGCGTTGCAGCGGTGCAGCGACTTGCAGGCCGTGGCGCTGAACTGGGCCGTCAGCCGGGTGTCGGGCGAGCCGCACTGCGGGCAGCGGGGCGACGGCTGGCGGCCGAGGGTCAGCGGGACCGGCCCGCTCCGGCGCGGTGCCGCCGACGGCGGGGCGATGCCGACGGCAGCGAGCTTGCGATGCCCTTCCGCGGTGATCCAGTCGGTGCTCCAGGGCGGGGCCAGCTGGGTCGCGACGGTGACGCGCTCGAAGCCGGCCCGGTTGAGGCGCGCCTGGACGTCCGCGGCGATCTCGCGCATCGCGGGGCAGCCGCTGTAGGTCGGGGTGATCGTCACGACGACTCCCCGGCCCGGAGAGTAATCGGCCGAACGGAGGATGCCGAGGTCTTCGATTGTCAGCGTCGGGATCTCCGGGTCCGGGGTGCCGGCGGCGACGTCGTACGCCGGCGTCCGCGCGGTCACGGGGGCTACCATGTCGCGTCCGGGTGGGCGCGGGCGACGGACTGGAGCTCCGCGAGGATGTAGCCCATCGCCTCGGTGTGCACGCCGTCGCGCCCGGTCCGGCCGCCGACCGGGGCCAGGGGTGGCGCGGCCGGGCGGTCGAGGCCCGCCGCGGCCAGGACGGTGTCGAGTACCGCGTCGAAGGCCCCGCGGTCGAAAACACTGCGGTCGAAAACACTGCGGTCGCCAGTGCTTCCGGGGGCAGCGGCCAGCGCGTCGGGGTCGGGGCGGAACAGCTCCCCCGTCAAGGGCCACAGGGTGTCGAGGGCTGCCTGCGCCTTGGCGTGCGACAGGGGTGTGCCGTCGCCGAGCCGGACCACCCAGCTCGCCGCGTAGTCGCGGTGGTAGGCGAGCTCGTTGACGCCCTTGGCGGCGATCGCGGCGAGCACCGGGTCGCCCGTGCTTGACGAAACGGAGTCCTCCGAACGGGTGCCCCGTGACTCTTCAGACCCCACCAGCTCCTCGAACAGGGCGAGCCGCCAGGTCGAGAACATCAGCAGGCGGACGACGAGCTCGGCGAAGTCACGGTCGGCGTGCTCGGCGAGGCGGACGTTCCTGAACTCCTTCTCCGCGCGGAAGAAGGCGAGCTGGTCCTCGGTCTGGCCGACGATTCCCCCGGCCCTGGCCAGCAGCAGGCGCGCCTGGCCAAGCAGGTCGAGCGCGATGTTGGCGACCGCGGTCTCCTCTTCGAGCTCGGGCAGGCTGGCGACCCACTGCTGGAGCCGGTGGCTGTAGATCAGCGCGTCGTCGCCGAGGGCCAGGCAGAAGCGGACGAGCGCGCCGGGGTCGAGGCCATCGGGAACGGACGTGTCGACGCCTTCGAGCGGATCGGTGAACCCGGTGCCGAACGCCCAGCGGTGACCCTCGTCGTGGTCCTCGCCGAGCAGGTCGTACGGGTTGTCGGCGAAGTCGTCTTCTGGGGTGCTCATGGCAGCAGTGCTCATCTCGTCTCGCCAGTGCTCCTCAAGACAGCGCCCTCACATCTGCGGGACGTCGGCGGGGATGTCGTAGAACGTCGGGTGCCGGTACACCTTGTCGCCTGACGGCTTGAAGAACGGGTCCTTCTCGTCCGGGCTCGACGCGGTGATGTCCGACGCCCTGACCACCCAGATGCTGACGCCCTCGTTGCGGCGGGTGTAGAGGTCGCGGGCGTGGTGCAGGGCCATCTCGGCGTCGGCGGCGTGCAGGCTGCCGACGTGCACGTGGTTGAGCCCGCGCTTGCCGCGCAGGAACACCTCATACAGCGGCCAGCTCTGGTCAGTCATGGGTCGCCTCCGGAGTCAGCCGCACTCGTTCGGACTGATCGTCTTGGTGTTTTTGAGCTTGGTGTTTCGCCGCGTGCGCGAGCGCCGCCTCGCGGACCCAGGCGCCCTCGTCGTGGGCCGCCTTGCGCCGGGCGACGCGCTGGGCGTTGCACGGGCCGTTGCCCGACACGACGGCCTTGAACTCGTCCCAGTCGACGGGGCCGAAGTCGTAGTGACCGCGGGCCTCGTTCCAGCGCAGTTCCGGGTCGGGGAGGGTGACGCCGAGCTTCTCCGCCTGGGGGACGGTCATGTCGACGAAGCGCTGGCGCAGCTCGTCGTTGGTGTGTCGCTTGATGCCCCAGCGCATCGACTGGTCGGTGTTGGGCGAGGCGTCGTCGGGCGGCCCGAACATCATCAGCGACGGCCACCAGGTGCGGTCGACCGCGTCCTGGACCATGTCGCGCTGCCCCTGGGTGCCGCGCATCATCGTCATGAGCAGCTCATATCCCTGCCGCTGGTGGAACGACTCTTCCTTGCAGATGCGGATCATCGCCCGCCCGTAGGGGCCGTAGGAGGAGCGGCACAGCGGCACCTGGTTGCAGATCGCGGCCCCGTCGACCAGCCAGCCGATGACCCCGACGTCGGCGTAGCTGAGCGTGGGGTAATTGAAGATGGAGGAGTACTTCTGGCGGCTGGTGATGAGCTTTTCCGTGAGGTCGGCGCGGTCGGCGCCGAGCGTCTCCGCGGCGCTGTAGAGGTACATGCCGTGGCCGGCCTCGTCCTGCACCTTGGCGAGGAGGATCGCCTTGCGGCGCAGCGACGGGGCCCGGGTGATCCAGTTGCCCTCGGGCTGCATGCCGATGATCTCCGAGTGCGCGTGCTGCGCGATCTGCCTGATCATCGTGGCCCGGTACTTGTCCGGCATCCAGTCGCGCGGCTCGATCCGGCTCATCCGGGCAATCGTGCCGGAGAAGTGAGTCTCCAGGTCCTGCTCGGTCATTCGGCCCACTCCTTGGCGACCATGGTGAGCACGTCGTAGGTGGCCACGACGGCGCCGTCGCCGTTCTTCAGCTCGGCGTCCCAGCGGACCTCTCCGTACTCGCCGGCCCGGGGGCTGATCTGCTTGCAGGTCAGCGTCACCGTGATCTCATCGCCCGGCTTGACCGGCGTAAGGAACCGCAGGTTGTCGATGCCGTAGTTGGCGAGCACGGGCCCGTAGTCGGGCTGGACGAACAGGCCGGCGGCCAGGGAGACGATCAGGTAGCCGTGGGCGACGCGGCCGCCGAAGAAGGGGTTCTTCGCGGCGGCTTCCTCGTCCATGTGGGCGTAGAACGTGTCGCCGGTGAACTCGGCGAAGTGCTCGATGTCTTCGAGGGTGACGGTGCGCGGGCCGGCCTGGATGGTGTCGCCGATGCGCAGCCTGGACAGCGGCTTGGTGAAGGGGTGGACGTCGCCGAGGTTGCGGGGCGCGCCCTTGACCCAGCGGCCGGTGGCGGCCTGCAGCATGCGCGGGCTGGCCTGGATGGCGGTGCGCTGCATGTGGTGGTAGACGGCGCGTATGCCGCCCATCTCCTCGCCGCCGCCGGCCCGGCCCGGGCCGCCGTGTACGAGCATCGGCAGCGGGGAGCCGTGGCCGGTGGACTCGGGGGCGGCGGCGTCGTCGAGGACGAGGAGGCGGCCGTGCCAGGGCGCCGTGCCGAGGACGACCTCGCGGGCGAAGTCCGGGTCCTCGGTGACGATCGACCCGACGAGGCTGCCCTTGCCCAGGGCGGCCAGTTCGATGACGTCGGCCGTGTCACGGTAGCCGATCAGCGTGCTGACCGGTCCGAACGCCTCGACCTCATGGAGCTCGGGGCGGCGCGCGTCTTGTGCCTGGAGCAGGATCGGGGACAGGAACGCGCCGCGTTCGGCGTCGGCGTTCTGGACGTCGACGTGCTCCGGGTCGCCGAAGACGATCGTCGCGGCGTCCTCGAGTGCCTTGAGCGAGCGGCGGACCTCTTCGCGCTGGTCGAGGCTGGCGAGCGCGCCCATCCGCACCGACGCCTCGGCCGGGTTGCCGATGACGACCTTGGCCAGCCTGGCGCTGACCGCCTCGGCGACCTGGTCGACCCGGTCGGCGGGGACGAGGGCGCGGCGGATCGCGGTGCACTTCTGGCCGGCCTTGACGGTCATCTCGGTGACCAGTTGCCTGACGTACCGGTCGAACGCCTGCGTGCCTGGGGCGGCGTCGGGCCCGAGGACCGACATGTTCAGCGAGTCGGCCTCGGCGTTGAACCGCACGGACCGGCCGACCACGTTCGGGTGCGACCGCAGCCTGTTCGCGGTGCTCGCCGAGCCGGTGAGGCTGAGCAGGTCCTGCTCGGTGAGGTGATCGAGCAGGTCCCCCGCGCTGCCGCTGACCAGCTGGAGGGCGCCCTCGGGCAGGATTTGCGCGTCGACGATCAGCTGGACCATGAGCGCGGTGAGGTAGCCGGTCTGCGAGGCCGGCTTGATCAGGCTCGGCACGCCGGCGATGAGCGCAGGGGCCAGCTTCTCCAGCGGCCCCCACACGGGGAAGTTGAAGGCGTTGACCTGCACCGCGACCCCGTGCCTCGGGGTGAGCAGGTGCTGGCCGAGGAACTCGCCCTCCTTGCCGAGCGGCTCGGGCGGGCCTTCCACCGCGAACCGGTCGTTCGGCAGCTCGCGCTTGGCCTTGCTCGCGTAGCTGAGCAGCACGCCGATGCCGCCGTCGATGTCGAACTTCGAGTCGAAGAGCGTCGCGCCCGTCCGGTACGAGAGCTCGTACAGCTCGTCGCGGTGCTTGCGCAGCAGCTGGCCGGTCCCCTTCGCCAGCTCGGCGCGCTCGTGGAAGGTCAGCTCGCGCAGCGCGGGGCCGCCTACCTGCCTGCCGTAGGCGAGCGCGGCGGCGAAGTCGATGCCCGCGGACGAGACCTCGGCGACCGGGGCGCCGGTGGCCGCGTCGAAGACCGGGGTGCCGCTGTCCGGCGCGAACCAGTGACCTGCGATGTAGCTACGGACGACTGCCATGAGCGTTCCTCGGCTTCCAGCTCTTTACATACCGATCATTCGGTAATTTACTCTACTAGTAAGCGGCTTGACCAGATGCCGCCGGGAGGAAATCGTCACGGTCCGCGGCGTCGGGGAAGCTATTGTTGACCGTTCGGTATCGATATAGGAGGTCGCGCGGCGTGTCGGAGCAGGTGACGGTCACCGCAAGCTCTAACAGCACGGGCGACCGGGCGCCGCGCCGCCGCGGGCGCCCCGGCTACGACCAGGAGGCGGTGCTGCGGGCCGCGGTCGAGGTCTTCAACGAGCGCGGTTACGACGGGGCGAGCATGGAGGACCTGTCGAAGCGCCTGGGCATCGCCAAGTCCGGTATCTACCACCACGTGTCCGGCAAGGAAGAGCTGCTCCGGCTGGCGCTCGACCGGGCGCTCGACGGGCTGTGGGAGGCCGCCGAGCACGCGCGGGCGCTCGACGCGCCCGCGATCGTGCGGCTCGAGACGCTCGTCCGCGACGCGGTGGCCGTGCTTGTCGCGCGGCTGCCGTACGTCACGCTGCTGCTGCGCGTCCGGGGCAACACCGACGTCGAGCGGGCGGCGCTGGCCCGCCGGAGGGCGTTCGACGCCCTGGTCGCGAGCCTGGTCGAGGAGGCCGAGCGGGACGGCGACATCAGGGCGGACGTTGACCCGAAGCTCGCCGCGCGGCTGCTGTTCGGCACAGTCAACTCGATCGTCGAGTGGTACCGGCCCACTTCGACCGTGTCGGCGGCCGCGCTCGCGGACGGCGTGTGCGTCATCGCGTTCGACGGCCTGCGCGTCCGCCGCTAGCTCGGGGACTCGGGCGGACGCCTGGCCGACGGGCTGCGACGTGGATCCCCCGGACCCCATCAGCCCTTGTCCCACTTCGCGACAAGCTCCGTGTCGACGCCGATCGTCCCGAATACCGCCGATCCGCCGGCGTTACCGAGCGGCTTGCCCCTGCCAGGCAGCGGTACGAGGAAGAACCGGGCGTTATCGGTGACGAATTCCTCTTGGCCCGCGGGAACCCGGCGGTCCTGGCTGATCGCCTCTACCGGGCAAGCCGGCTGACATGCGCCGC
>JAWWPV010000020.1:0-5135 GCA_033854775.1 Trebonia sp. | reverse complement strand
ACCGGCCGCAAGGTGCACCAGATCGGGCTGCCTTACCACTGGGGCACGGGAAACCAGGCCATCGTAACCGGCGACGCGGCCAACGACCTGCTCGGCGTTACCCTCGACCCCAACGTGCAGATCCAGGAGTCCAAGGCCGGATCCTGCGACATCCACGCGGGCCGCCGGCCGCGGGGGGAGCAGTTGCTCCGCCTCGTCGCCGACTACCAGGCCCGCTCGGGGGCCACGATCGCCACCGACAACGTACAAATCACCGATCCCGCCCGCGAGATCATTGACCCGCCGCGCGGGCGGCGGAAGGGGGATGGGAGCTTATGCCTCAGCTGGCCGGACCGACCGACCCCGCGGCCGACGCGCGATGGCCGGACGTCAAGCCGCGCAAGGGGTTCTTCACGGATACCTCGATCTGCATCGGCTGCAAGGCCTGCGAGGTGGCCTGCAAGGAGTGGAACCATAACCCGCGCGACGGCGACCTGGAACTGCTCGGGTCGTCCTACGACAACAGCGGCGCGCTTGGGGCCAGTACCTGGCGGCACGTCGCCTTCATCGAACAGGGCAGTGAGCGCATCGAACAGGCGCGGCAGAGCGGCCGCACCCTGGTCGATCTCGGCATGCCCGGCGTGGGCGCCCCGGCACCCGCCGATTCGGCTCCTGGCGATTCGGCTCCCGCCGGATCGGCGTCAGCCGAGACGACAATCCCCGATACGCCTGATTTCCGCTGGCTCATCTCGTCCGACGTGTGCAAGCACTGCACGCACGCCGGATGCCTGGACGTGTGCCCTACCGGCGCGCTGTTCCGTACCGAATTCGGCACCGTCGTCGTGCAGGCCGACGTGTGTAACGGGTGCGGCAGCTGCGTGGCGGGCTGCCCGTTCGGGGTCGTCGAGCGCCGCACCGACGGCACGGCCGCCCCGAAGACCAAGCGCGGTGAGCGCAAGGGCGAACAGCCCGAGGTCCCCGACGTCGGCGTGGCCCACAAGTGCACGCTGTGCTACGACCGGCTTATCGACGACCAGACGCCCGCCTGCGCGCAGACCTGCCCGACTACATCCATCAAGTTCGGTGACCACACGGACATGGTGGCCGTGGCCAAGGAACGGGTCGCCCAGCTGCACGCTCAGGGGAGGACAGAGGCGCGCCTGTACGGTGCCAACGAACTGGACGGCGTCGGGGGCACCGGATCGGTCTTCCTGCTCCTGGACGAGCCGGAAGTGTACGGGCTCCCGCCGGATCCGCGAGTGCCCACGGCCGACCTGCCGCGGATGTTCAAGCGGGCCGGCCTCGCCGCGGCCGGAATGGCCGCCGTGGCCGTGCTCTCGTTCATTGGAGGACGTCAGTGACGACCTCGGAGTACGACAGCGTGCGCCCGCCGGAGCCGCCCGGTCGTGGCCGGCGCGACGGCAAGCGTCGTCGACGGGCGCGCATGGATGGCGGGGACGGCTCGCGCGAGATGCACATGGTTCCCGACCCGGAATTCACGTCGTACTACGGCCGCCCGGTGGTCAAGCCCGCGCCGTGGGGTCATGACATCGCCGCGTACCTCTTTCTCGGCGGTGTCGCGGGCGGCTCGGCTGTGCTCGGTGCCGGCGCGCAACTCACCGGGCGGGATACGCTGCGCCGCAACTGCCGGCTGGCCGCACTGGCCTCGGTCAGTCTGGGTGCTGCCGCCCTGGTGCGCGACCTGGGCCGGCCGGAACGCTTCCTGAACATGCTGCGCGTGATCAAGCTGACCTCCCCGATGAGCCTCGGCTCGTGGATCCTCACCGCCTTCAGCGCGGGCGCCGGAGTGGCCGCCGTCGCCGAGGTCGACCGGATAACCGGTGAACGGCTGCCACTGGGCCCGCTCCGCGGCGTGTTGCGTGCGGTCGAGGGCCCGGCGGGACTGGAAGCCGCGGCCTTCGGACCCGCCCTCGCGGTGTACACGTCGGTCCTGCTCGCCGATACGTCCACTCCGACCTGGAACCACGCGCGCGACGAGCTGCCCTTCGTGTTCGTCAGCTCGGCCAGCCTGGCCGCGGCTGGCCTGGCGATGGTCACGACGCCGGTGGCGGAGACGGCCCCGGCGCGCAAGCTGGCCGTGATCGGTGTCGTCGGCGACCTGGTGGCGACCCGGGTCATGCGCGGGCGGATGGACCCCGTCGCGGCTGAACCGCTGCATGACGGCAGATCGGGGTCGATGCTGCGGCTGAGTGAGGCACTCGCCGTCGCGGGCGGGATCGGGACGCTACTCGGCGGCCGCCGCCGCGGCGTCGCGGCTGCGGCCGGACTGGCGCTGGTGGCCGCGTCGGCGCTCACCCGGTTCGGGATATTCGAGGCGGGCATCCGCTCCGCCAATCATCCGCGCTACACGATCGAGCCGCAAAAACGGCGGCTCGCCGCCCGCCGCGCGGCCGGCGTCACTGACGATTCGATCACTACGGCGGGCTGAACCTCAACACCACGGACCATCGATTGCGCCGAAATAACGGGAGCCGACACGAGGTTGCATGCATCGTGGATGAGCCCGCAGCCAGCGGGTGGCACCATCAGCGAAGGAGCTGAAATGGCGGACAACTACCGCAAGGACCCCGGGGCTGTAGCCGAGCTTACCCCGGAGCAATACCGGATCACTCAGCAGAAAGGCACCGAGCCGGCGTTCGATAACGAGTACTGGGACAACAAGGAGCCCGGCATCTACGTCGACGTCGTGTCCGGCGAGCCGCTGTTCGCATCGGTCAGCAAGTACGACAGCCAGTCCGGCTGGCCGAGCTTCACGGTGCCGATCGAGCCGGGCAACGTGGTCGAGCGCCGGGACCTGAGCCACCTGATGCTCCGGACCGAGGTCCGCTCCGCCCACGGCGACAGCCACCTGGGCCACGTGTTCAATGACGGGCCCGCGGAAGCCGGGGGCCTGCGGTACTGCATCAACTCGGCCGCCTTGCGGTTCATCCCGCTCGATGACCTGGAGCGCGAGGGATACGGCGCCTACCGCACGCTCTTCGAGCCCGCACACGACACCGGGAGCACATCATGACAACCGAGAAGGCCATCCTCGCTGGCGGCTGCTTCTGGGGCATGCAGGATCTCATCAGGAAGCTCCCCGGCGTGCTCACGACCAGGGTCGGCTACACCGGCGGTGACGTGCCGAACGCGACCTACCGGAACCACCGCGGTCACGCTGAGGCGATCGAGATCACCTTCGACCCGGACAAGATCTCCTACCGGGACCTGCTGGAGTTCTTCTTCCAGGTCCACGACCCGAGCACGCGGAACCGGCAGGGTAACGACATCGGGACCAGCTACCGGTCGGCCATCTTCTACCTCAGCGACGCGCAGAAGCGGACCGCCGAGGACACGATCGCGGACGTCGACGCCTCCGGCCTGTGGCCGGGCAAGGTGGTCACCGAGGTGACGCCGGCCGGGCCGTTCTGGGAGGCCGAGCCCGAGCACCAGGATTACCTGGAGCGCTACCCCGACGGGTACACGTGCCACTTCGTGCGCCCCGGCTGGAAGCTGCCACACCGCGCGGACAAGGTCAAGTCCTGAGCCTCGACTAATCCTGTGGGGCCTCGATTACCGGGGATCGCGGCCCTGCGCGGCCCCGCCGTGCGGGGCCGGCCGCTAACGGGAATGATTTTCATTAACGGATTGTTGTGGCCATCATGAGTCGCAGCACACTTCGCCCCGTTATCAAGCTCAGGTCGGCCGCTGGGACTGGCTACACCTACGTGACCAGGAAGAGCCGGAGAAACAATCCCGACCGCCTCGTCGTCCGCAAGTACGACCCGGTGGCCGGCCGTCACGTCGAGTTCCGGGAGGAGCGGTAATCATGAAGACGGGAATCCACCCGGACTACCGGCCGGTCGTGTTCCGCGACCGCGCCGCGGGCTTCGCATTCCTCACCAGGTCGACCGCCCGCACCGAGCAGACCGTCACCTGGTCGGACGGGAGCACCTACCCCGTCATCGATGTCGACGTCTCCTCCGCGAGCCACCCGTTCTACACCGGCCAGTCGCGCGTCCTGGACACGGCCGGGCGGGTAGAGCAGTTCCGCCGCCGGTACGGCGCCAACGCCAAGGGTGCCTAAGGGGAGCGGCCAACCTGACACAAACGGCCCGTCAGCTGCGAATTCTCGCGCTGGCGGGCCGTTTTGCTGGTGTCCCGTCGTGTGTCCTGGGCGGCGTGCAGGGTTAGGGGCCGGGTGGATGTCCCGTTAGTGTCGCTGGGACGACACCAACGGGACATCCACGCCCTAGGATCTCCGTCAGACCCCGAGGTCGCTCAGGAACCGGTTGGTGTACTCCAGCGGCGACGTCCCGGAAACCGAGTTGCAGGTGGGGGACGCGTACGTATCGCTGCAGGGGGTGTCCCGGTCCAGTGACCAGAAGTGCAGGCCGGCCAGGCCGTTGCCGGCCGAGTATGAGGTCAGCGTGTCCACGTCAGCGGCGGTGAAGGTCTCGCTGGTGTTGTCGTTCAGGCCGATCATCGGGGTGACGGCGATCTTGCTGGCCGGGATCCCGTAGGTGTGCTCGAGGTTCTGCACCGCCTGGATCGCCGACTGCGCCATCTCGCAGCTGCCGGAGACAACGACGCAGACGCTGCTCGACGCGCTGCCGAAGTCCATGGTCATCAGGTTGATGACGTAGTTCTTCAGGCTGGAGCCGAGCACGGCCTGGACGACCTCGTTGCCGAGCGAGTTCACGCCGCCGTAACTGCCATCGGATGCTCCCAGCGTGGCGAGCGTGAACGAGAACTGTATGTTCGGGTACTGCGCCTGCGCTCCCGCCGCCGCGGCGACCAGGTTCTGGATATCCGACTGGGACTGGCCGCCTTCGATGTCGAAGTCGATGCCGACCAGGTGCGGGCTGGCGTAGCGGGCGATGAACGCTTCCATGCCAGCCGCCGAGGTGCAGGTGAAGGTGCCGGCCTCACCGCCGGTCGAGACCACGTAATTCAGGCCGGCGCTGTTGAGCTGCGGAATGTTCTCGGCCGCCCAGGTCGCACCCGAGGCGCCACCCCAGGTCTCGCTGCCGCAGGCTCCGGTAGCGAACGCGAGTGTGATCGCGGGCAGCTTCGGGACGTAGTTCGACACCAGGCTGCCCGAGCCCACCACCGGAATGGCGGACCCTTCCACGGCCGACTGCATCTGGTAGGTG
>JAWWPV010000019.1:0-7958 GCA_033854775.1 Trebonia sp. | reverse complement strand
CCGCCACGGCGCCGCCCGGGCCGCAGGTCACCGCCAGCGTGGCCAGGGCCTGCACCAGGTCGAGACGGCGGCTGAGTTCGCTGGCGCCTGGCTCGGCCGCGTCGAGAGAGCAGAACCCCGCCAGGTTCCCGGACATGAACACGGTGCCCGCCCGCACGTCACGGTGCGCGACGCCGGTGTCGTGCAGGCGGCGCAGCGCCCCGAACAATGACGTTGCCCCCGTTAGCTGCGTTGCCCCGGTTTCCGGTTCGCTGTCCGGGATGGTGGTGACGAGCACCAGGGTCTCACCCGGCATCTCGCCGAGCAGCCGGACCGCGGGACTGGCCACGCCTGCTTGCTGCGCCAGGTAACAGGCCAGGGCGAGCTGCTGGACCTGGGCGCGGGAACTGAGCGCGACATGCCCCGCGACCGCCGGCCGGAGGCGGGCCAGCGCCCACAGCCGCTGGGCGAGGCCCGATCCGCGAGTGTCGCGGCCGGACAGGTGAACGCGGATCCGGGTGCCGTCGGCCAGCTTCCCTTCCAGCCGTGCCCGGCTCGGTCCGGCGACCGTCAGGTCCGTGGCCTGAACGCCCTGCTTGGTCAGCCAGCCGGCGAGCTCGGTAATGCCCGGCAGGACCGAGGCCGCGCCGAGCAGCCAGCGCACGACCCAGCCGACCAGGAGGCCGCCGGACGCCGCGATCACCACCGCGAACGGCGTCAGCGTGCCGACGGCCAGCCCGCTGAGCAGCAACGCCGCACCTGCGCGGGGCCACCAGCGCTGCCAGTGCGACAGCCGGGACAGGTCGGTGCCCACCACGAACGCGACGAACGCGGTGTCCACGATGAAGATCGACGGATTACTGCCGTGCAGGACCGCGCGTTCCACGGTCGCGTTTTCGACCCGCCAGATGACCGTCGCGACGACAGCCGCCCCGGCGCCGGTCAGCCCGGCAGCGACCGCGTTGAGCGCGTCCCGCCACTGGTTGCGCACCAGCACGACCAGGGACACGACCGCGAGGACGAAGCTGGCCACCCCGGCGACTACGGCGGCCGCGTACGCCAGCCAGCGAGGGATGTGCAGCAGCCAGCTCGAGACGTCGTCGGCCGCCTCGGTGCTGCCGAGGGGCAGGGCCCGGATGGAGCCAAGTACCACGGCGACGACTACGAACGCGAATCCAGCGAGCAGCAGGTCGGCGGGACGGCGCACCCGGTCCGTGCCGGCCCGGCTGTGGGCCGGGGGAACCCCGTCCGGGACGGCTTCCGCCGGGTCGACGGCCATGCCGGGCCCACCGCGCGGTTCCTCGCCTGTGCCCGTCACCACGCCACCCGCTACCCCATGTATCGCTCGGCAATCCGGCAGACCCGCCCGCTGGCTGTGCTGTCCCGGGTGCTATCGCCGGACTCTATACCTCTGCCGGCCGTCGTCCAGAAACTCGACCATAGTGGTCTAAGCAGCAGCACTACCCGGCCGACCACCGATGACACGCGGGTCAGCATCAGCGTGGCCCCGCGACTGCTGGGGCGCAGGGGAGAATGTTCGCCCGCCGTCCGGGTAGTGCTGGCTGGATGAAACTGCCTCCCTCTCGCGGCTGCCTGAGCGCCTGGCTGGTCACGACGCTGACCGGCGCGGACCCGGCCGTGCAGTGCCACGGGCCGGTGCCGCCGGTGCCCGGGCTGGTCCCGGACAGGCCTGCGTGGCACGACGATGACCTGCAACTCGCGCTGTGGTGCTGCTACGAACTGCACTACCGCGGGTTCGACGATGTCGACGAGCGGTGGGAGTGGAATCCGGCCGTCATCGGGTTCCGCAGGAAGCTGGAGGAGCGGTGGCTCGCCAGCCTGCGATGTTTCGCCAGCCACGGTGCCGTGCCGTCCGCCGCAGTGGCGGACATGCTGACCGGGCTGGCACGCCGCACCGGAGGCCCTGATCTCTCGGGCTACCTCGCCCGGGAGGCCGACAGGGGCCAGTTCACTGAGTATGTCGCGCACCGGTCGGTGTATCAGCTGAAGGAGGCCGACCCGCACAGTTTCGGTATCCCCCGACTGACCGGCCCAGTCAAGGCCGCCCTGGTGGAAATCCAGGCTGACGAGTACGGCGGCGGCATGCCAGAGCGGATGCACTCGGAGTTGTTCCGGTCCACGATGCGGTGGGCCGGGCTCGAGGACGACTACGGGCACTATGTCCCGGCCGTGCCGGCCGTGACGCTGGCGGTCAGCAACCTGATGTCGTTGTTCGCGCTGAACCGCCGCTGGCTGGGCGCCCTCCTCGGGCACCTGGCCGCACTGGAAATGACCTCCATCGGCCCTAACAGGCGGTATTCGGCAGGCGCGCGCCGCCTCGGCGCCGGCGAGGCCGCGCGCCAGTACTTCGATGAGCATGTCGAAGCTGATGCCGTCCACGAGCAGATCGCCGCCCACGACCTGTGCGGCAGCTACGCAGCACAGCGCCCGGGCGCTTCCGCTGACATCTGGTTCGGCGCGTCGTCCTGCTTGGCACTCGATGACGCGCTGGCCCGCTACCTGCTGTCATGCTGGCGTGCCGGGCGGCCTTCGCTGATTCTGCCGTCCGCCGCGCGAGCGCCCGGAGGAGAGCCGCCCAGGGCGTGACCGTGAGCGCGGAACCCGGTCAGCGCGTGAGATCCGTCGCAGAACGGCTTATTGGCTGACTGGCCGCACCGGCACAGCGCGACCGTCCGCCTGCCTGCCGGGATGCGCTGCCCGTCCGGGGCGGTAATGGTGAACTGCCCGCGCAGGATGAGCGGGCCATCCGGGTACGGGGTTATCACCGCACCGCGCTCCGCCTCGTGCCGTTCAGCCGCAGTCTCGCGTCCCGCCCGTTCAGGCCCGTCTGCCCCCGAATTCTTCATGGCCGCCTGCTACCCGGCAGGCGGCGCCGTACACGTCAGCCACGCAGGGCAAGCTGGCCGCGTCACCGGCAGTCCCAGGGCACCCAGCGGGTCCGGATGGTGATGCCGCCCTGCGGGCGCCCGCCAGCCAGGCTGGCCGTGCGGACGCAGAAGTGCGACCACATGTTGAGCTGGATCTCCTTGGCCAGCCGCAGGTTGTTGTAGAGCAGAGCCGACAGCCGGTCGCCAGCCCTGGCCCAGGACTCGATCTCGAAGTGCAGGGCGTCGCCGTCCGGCTCGGCGCGGAACTCGATCTCGCCTGCTTCCAGATGACCATCCAGCGTCGCGAGCCGGAAGGACGCCTCGTCCCGGCGCACTACGCGCACGGGCCCGTCCCACGGGCCCGGCATGCGGATAACGAACTCATCACCCTGCCGCAGTGTGCCCTGGGCGCCGCGAGTCTTCCGGAACACCGCCATCTCGGGGGATGCCTGGTTCAGGCTGGCGGATACCAGGTCGATCAGTGCTGACGGGGTCATGCTGGTTCCGGCGATGCGCACCCCATACGAGCGGTGCAGCATCGGGCCAACGCCCGCGTCCAGCGCCTGGAGCCGGTCCGCGAACCCGCTGGTGCCGTACGCGAGGCCGGGCAGGTCCGCGCGCGTGCCCGCTTCCTCGGAGCGGTGCAGCGGAATCGTGCGCCACATGTAGCGCCAGCTGACTGCCGCGATCCCGACCGGCCAGCCCAGGACGGTACGCAGCCGGACAGATCGGCTTACCGTCGTCATGCGTAAATGGTCGCACAGCGGGCAGCCATTGCTTCGACGCAGGTGCGGGGGTTCCAGGTGAGGACTGGGGGACGACCGATGACGTTGAGCGAAGCCATGGGGAGGGCCGGGGTGCGCAGCACGCACTTCTACGTGACTTCGGTGGCCTCGATCGGCTTGTGCATTGGCTTGTGGATCCGGGCCAAGACTGTCGACCAGGATGAACGCGGTAATGCCGAACGCCGGGCGCTGTTCGTCGGCCTGTGGCCGCCGATGTTCTGGCTGATGGGCGATTCGCTGAAAGCCACCGAGTAAGTCGCGAGCGGCTGCTTGAATAGCCGGGCCCGCATGGGAAGGAGAAGGTGATGACTACGAAAACCACACAGCGAACGGAACAAGACCTTCTCGGCGTCTACCTCAACGACCATCTGGCCGGCGCCACCGTCGGTCTGGAGCTGGTGCGGCGGATGGCTGCGTCCGCCGAGCCGGGATCCGAGTCGGCCACGGTCAGGAAAAGGCTGGTCAGCGAGATTGCAGCGGACCGGTCCATGCTCATCAAGATCATGACCACTCTGGGGATCAAGATCCGCGGCTACAAGATGTTCGCGGCGTGGGCCGGCGAGAAGGCCGGGCGCCTTAAGTTCAACGGGCACCTGCTCACGCGGTCTCCGCTCAGCGATCTCGAAGAGACGGAGATGCTCCGGCTCGGCGTGGAAGGCAAGGCCGCCGGATGGCGGACCCTCCGTGCCGTCGCCGAGCGCGACAGCAGGCTTGACACCGGGCAGCTGGACGAGCTCCTTGCGCGGGCAGCCCGGCAGGCGGACGAGTTGGAAAGCCTCCGGGTCCGCATCGCGGCTCAGGTTCTCGCCAGCGGCACCCGCTGACGGCCACGGCTAGCTCGCCGCCGTCACCCTGACGCCGCGGTGGCGAGCTTAGAGCGGACTCGTACCACGGGAGGATGCGGGTTGTGCGGCTGCGGGATCGCCGTCAGGGAGAAGTCGGCGATCGCGCCCGGCCGGAAGACGAGGCAGTGAGTCGACCCGCCGAACTGGAAGTAGCCGAGTTCCTCGCCTTTGGCGACGTGGTAACCAGGCCGGATCTTCTGGCCGATCATGCAGGACGATACTTCGCTCATGCCGACCGGCACGAAAGCCGTCAAGCCGATGGCGGGGTTGTCGGCCTCGATGAGGATGACCGCCCGCGCCGCGACATGCGCCAGGTACGACTGCGAGTACCGGGGCTCGACCGCGTCGGCGCCTTCGGAGTCGGCCTCGGAGTAGTAGGTGCCTTCCTGGACGAAGGCCCGCACAATCGTTCCGGCCACCGGACTGTGCCACCGGTGGTAGTCGGTGGCGCTCAGGAAAGCCTGGTAGACGGTTCCGCCGACGAACTGGCCCGCTGACTCGTCGCTGGCCAGCAAGTCCTGCAGCGAATACGGCTGGCTCTTGATCCAGAACTGGTCCTGGCGCTGGACGTCCACGGCCAGGCCGTACGGGGTGGACTCGCACGCGCTGACGATGACGCTGTCGTCGTCCGGCGAGTCGACCGGGCGCGCGCCGCCGGCCAGCCGCCGGGTGAAGAAATCGTTCCACGACGTGAAGCCCCAGTACTCGTCCTCGGGGTCGTACTGGTACTGCTCGATGCCGATGGCCCTCCTGGCGGCCTCACCCTTCCAGCCAGACGGCGAGTCGTTGAGGACGTAGCGGGAGTCATCGCTGCTGAGAAACTCGCACCACACGCTCAGGATCGTCTTGAGCATCGCGTTGATCCGCCTGTCGCGGAAGGCGGCGGAGCCGGCCGGTGTGCCCATGGTCCAGTCGAGGATCGCGCCGAGCGGCAGAACCACCATCGCGTCCTCGCTGAATTCCGGGGCCATCGTCAGCACTTCGTTGACCAGCTGCAGCATCTGCGGCACGCTCTCCAGGTGCCGCTTGCTGTACTGCCTGTTCCGCGGCACCTGGGCGATCATCTCGCTGAGGTACATGCGCACCACCGGGTCGCTGTCGATCAGGGCCTGGAACTCGGCGAGCACCGGGTGCAGCGGGACCTGCTGACCCTTGGCCGCTACGCGTTCCCGGTGACCGGCCAGCCATGCCTCAAGCTCATCCTGGTTATCCGGCAGCCAGCCACCCTGACGCCGGACGTCCCCAGCCGTGGAATGAACGGCCGCAGAACCAGCCGCAAAGGAGTCCGCCATAGCAGGCATCTAACCAGCGCTGGCGTCATCTAACCTACGGGCTGCTACGGCGAGCCAATTGTGCGGCGGCGGTCCCCGGCCGGCACCCGGTGGTGACCTACTCACACGGGGGATGCGCGGGAATCGCCAACTGCGCAATCCTGGGCACGATACGGCTTCCCGCCGGTCGCCGCACTCGAGCGGAGAGGGGAAAGGAGTGCACCAAGTGCCGTTGGCCGCACCGCTTCGCCCGGCGTCATGCAGCCCGGGAGAAATGAGCGACACCAAGCTGTCCACGCTCGTGTACGGGCACGCTCGGTGCGCGCGTTTGCCTGTCGATCCTGACCAGTGGTTTCCCGTTTCCGGCGACACCGCGAAGGCGCGTGAAGAGGCGTCCGCCGCCATCGCTGTGTGCAGTTCGTGTCCCGTGCGCGCGCAATGCCTCGAGCTTGCCTTCCGTCATAATCCCGGCTTCGGAGCCCATGGCGTGTGGGGCGGCCTGGTCGAGGGCGAACGCCATCTGCGGCGCCGAAGGTGGCGGCATGGTGTCGCGGTCACAGAATTGCTCTAGGCCCTCCACCACCCGCCGTGCTGTCCCGACCGTTACAGGGCAGCGCGCGCCAGTTCGACACGGGACCGGATGTTGAGCTTGCGGAAGACCTGGCGCAGATGAAACGCGACCGTGTGCGTGCTGATGAACATCTGGTCGGCAACCTGCTGGTTCGTCAGTCCGGTGGCGACGAGGCCCGCCACGCTGCGTTCGGTCTGCGTCAGGCTCTCCCAGCCCGTCTCTGGCCGCTTCATGGCGTGCCAGTGCCTGCGCCTGACGCCAAGCCGACGGAGTTTGTGCCGGATACGGGCCGCGTCTCGCTCGGCCCCGCTGACCACGTACGCGTCCAGCGCCATGTCCAGCCAGCTCACAGCGCCTTTACGGGGCAAATCCACGGCGAGCGCGCCGAGGTCCTCGGCGGCGGACGCGCGGGCCCACGGGTCGTCGTGCAGGGTGACAGCGCGCTCAAGGCGCGCATGGTCACCTCCGCAGACCCCGGCGGCGTGCTCTGCGCACGCCAGGAACAGCGGCATGCCCGCGTTCGCGCGGCTGATCTCGGCCATCACCCCCGCGACCGTCGCGGCCCGTTCTCTGTCGCCTGCGGCAAGGGCGACACGAACCAGCCAGGCCGCGCAGACCGGGTCGCTGACGAGCAGGTACCGGTGCTCCAGCAGGTCTGCGTACAGGCCGCCCAGCCGGTCAAGCGCGGCGTGCGGGCCGTTCCGCGCCTCCTCGATCTGCGCGGCGACCATGAGGCTCCGGGTGGCCTCGTAGCCTGACAAGAAGTGCCGGGGAGGTACCGGCGGACGGCTAACAAAACCGTCGGCCGCCGACAGGTCGCCGCGACGCAGCGCGACGGCCGCCAGGATGGATCGCGCGACCTGGTCGTGCAGCAGCGTGCCCGTCGCGCTGGCGTGGCCCAACGCCAGCTCGGCCTTGGCGGCGGCATCATCGATCCGGCCCCGTGCCAGCGCCGCCCGCGCGCGCAGGATGTCGGCAGACGCCGGCGTCCAGGAGAGCACGGGTGGTGTGTCCGTCGGGCCGATCGAGTCCAAGATCGCTTCGGCGTCCGAGAACCGGTGGATGTCGGTAAGTCGGGCCGCGAGGAACAGGCCAGGGTGGAACCGCAGTGCCTGAGGCTCGCTGGCCTGCGCGCGCACCGCCTCGGCCGCCAGGTCGAGTGCCTCGCTCACGTGTGCGGCATCCCACCCGGCCACCGCCAGCATAAGCAACGCTGGAACCGCGGCCCCGAGGTGCTGTGCGCGGGGTTCCGCCAAGATCGCCCGCGCCACCTGGGCTGCTTTCTGGATATCGCGGCGCCCGGTCAGGGCCTGCATCAGCGTGATCCTGGCTTCTTCCCGCACTTCTGGTGCCAGCGCGGGATCGGCCAGGATGCTCTCCGCCTCGATCAGCGCCTCAGCCGCGCGGTCGTACATCGCGTGCAGCGACGCGAGCGCCGACCGCAACTCCGGCCCGCCCGGATCCGGTGCCGACTGCAGCAGGGCGGGCAGCGCCGCCGATTCGGCATCCTCCCACCGCCCGGCAGCGGTGAGGGCCCGGACCACGGCCACGGTCCTGGCATACCGTCCTGGATCGGTGGGGCCGGTGAGATCCAGCACGCGGATAGCGAGTTCGGCGGC
>JAWWPV010000018.1:0-10052 GCA_033854775.1 Trebonia sp. | reverse complement strand
CGCCTCCCCCGCCGAGGTCGCCGGGATGGTGGTGGACGGGATCAGGTCACGGCGCTTCTACATCCTGACGTCGGAAAACCGGCACGAGGCAGTGCTCCGCCGTGGCCAGGAGATCGTCGACGGCGGTCCCCCCGAGCCTCCTGTGTCATTCGTTTGACGGAGTCAGCCGAACCCGTTCCGCATGCTGATTTTGATTTTGTTTACTAGGTCTAGACTTTGCGGTCATGAGCACCGTCCCGTCGACTGAGTCCTCGTCCGCGCCTACTCCCCCGATCGCTAAGCAGGTCCCGACCGAGCGCACGCACCACGGCGACACGGTCATCGACCCGTACGCCTGGCTGGCCGACCCCAAGGACCCCGAGGTCATCGCCTACCTGGAGGCGGAGAACGCCTACACGGAGGCGCTGACGTCGGGGCTTGGCGACCTGCGCTCGGCCGTGTTCGACGAGATCAAGGCGCGCACCCAGGAGACTGACCTCTCGGTGCCGGTGCGCAAGGGGAGCTGGTGGCGGTACTCGCGCACCGAGGAGGGCAAGCAGTACGCGATCAGCTGCCGCCGCCTGGTGCGCGACGGCGAGGTCACGCCCCCGATGCCGGAGGACGGCAAGCCGCTCGACGGCGAGGAGGTGCTGCTCGACGGGAACGAGCTGGCCGAGGGCAAGGCGTTCTTCTCCCTCGGCGCGCTCTCGGTGTCACCGGACGGCAAGCTGCTCGCCTACTCCACCGACTTCGCCGGCGACGAGCGGTACACGCTGCGGATCAAGGACCTGGTCACCGGGGACACCCTGGCCGACGAGGTGCCCAACACCTCCCACGGCTGCGCGTGGTCGCTCGACGGGTCGGCCCTGTTCTACGTGACGGTGGACGACGCGTGGCGGCCCTACCGGGTGTGGCGGCACATCGTGGGGACGCCGACGGCGGACGACGTGGTGGTGTTCGAGGAGAGCGACGAGAAGTTCTGGCTCGGCGTCTGGACGTCCCGCGACGAGAAGTGGCTGACGATCGGCACCTCGTCCAAGCTGACGAGCGAGGTGTGGCTGCTTGACGCAGCCACGCCCGGCGGTGAGTTCTCCGTCGTCGCACCGCGCCGTCACGGCGTGGAGTACGAGGTCGAGGTCGCCGGGGACCGGCTGCTCATCCTGCACAACGACGGCGCGGAGAACTTTGAGCTGGCCGCGGCGCCGCTGCCCGGTGCCGGCAGCGACAGCGCCGGCGACACGACGGCGTGGACGCCGGTCATCCCGCACCGGGCCGACACGCGGCTGCTTTCCGTGGACGCGTTCGAGTCCTACCTCGTGCTGTACTACCGGCGCGACGGCCTGACCGGGCTGTCCGTGCTGCCGCCGTCCGGCGTCGGCGAAGAGCGGCCGATCGCCTTCCCCGGGCCGCTCTACACCGTGGGCCCGGGGGCGAACCCCGAGTACTCGCAAGACCACTTCCGGCTCGGCTACAACTCGATG
The DNA here is from genome assembly GCA_033854775.1 of Trebonia sp. Taxonomy (GTDB): domain Bacteria; phylum Actinomycetota; class Actinomycetes; order Streptosporangiales; family Streptosporangiaceae; genus Trebonia. The sequence goes on along the minus strand of JAWWPV010000018.1, from coordinate 8,592 downwards.
GTCACCCCGTCGACCGTGTACGACTACGACGTGGCCACCGGGACGCTGACCGTGCTGAAGCAGCAGCCGGTGCTGCCGTCGCCGTCCGGCGCCCCGTTCTCCTCCGGGGACTACGAGCAGTACCGCGAGTGGGCGGTCGCCGGGGACGGGACGCGGGTGCCGATCTCGCTTGTCTGCCGGAAGGGCACGCCGCGCGACGGGTCCGCGCCCTGCCTGCTCTACGGCTACGGCAGCTACGAGATCTCGGTTGACCCCGGCTTCTCGATCACCCGGCTGTCGCTGCTCGACCGCGGGTTCGTGTTCGCGATCGCGCACGTCCGCGGCGGCGGCGAGATGGGACGGCCGTGGTACGACCACGGGAAGATGCTGGAGAAAAAGAACACGTTCAGCGACTTCGTGGCCTGCGCCGGGCACCTCGTCACGGCCGGCTGGACGTCGGCCTCGCGCCTGGTCGCGCGCGGCGGGTCCGCCGGCGGACTGCTGATGGGCGCGGTGGCCAACCTGGCGCCGTCCGCCTTCGCGGGGATCGTCGCACAGGTGCCGTTCGTGGACGCGCTGAACTCGATCCTCGACCCGTCGCTGCCGCTGACCGTGACCGAGTGGGAGGAGTGGGGCGACCCGCTGCACGACCCCGCGGTGTACGCGTACATGAAGTCGTACACGCCATATGAGAACGTTTCCGCGACGGCGTACCCGGCGATCTTCGCGCTGACCTCGCTGAACGACACGCGGGTGCTCTACCACGAGCCCGCCAAGTGGACTGCGCGGCTGCGGGCCGCGGCGTCCGGCGGGCCGTTCCTGCTGAAGACCGAGATGGAGGCCGGGCACGGCGGGCGCAGCGGGCGGTACGACGCCTGGCAGGAAGAGGCGCTCGTCCTCGCCTGGATCATCACGACTGCCGCCGGCGCCCCCAGCTGAGCCCGCGGGCCTGCGGTGACAGAGTTACTCGAGGATCTCTACCGGGTCGCCGGGGCGGATGACCGCGTCGGGGGCCGGGGCGTCCGGGATCAGGTTGACGCCGAACCAGACCTTGCCGTCCCAGCGGCGGTGACGGGCCAGGGCGAAGAGGGGCTCGTGGCCCTTCGCGGCCGTGTCGGGGTCGATCGTCGTGAAGACGCAGCGGTCGCAGCCCTTGACGGCACGGAAGGTCACCGGGCCGATGCGCAGCCGCCGCCAGCCGTCCTCCGCCCAGGCCGGGGCGCCCGCCACCACGACGCTCGGGCGGAACCGGCGCATGGGGACCGGGCCCTCGGCCGCCCTGGGGCCCTCGGCGATCCAGCCGTTCACCGCGTCGAGTGACTCCTCGCTGGTCAGCAACAGCGGGTACCCGTCGGCGAAGGACACCCGGTCGCCGTCCTCGCTGTAGGCGGGGTTGGTGGCGCGGCGCGTCGGGTCGTCCAGGTACACCAGCCGCACCGGCTCGCCGATGATGCCGGTCAGCCACGTCGCGGCCGCGTCGTCCGCGAGCGTGGCGAGCAGGTCACTCCCCCAGACGTTGACCGGGACGAGGTCGGCAGCGGAGGGCACCGGGACGGTCACCTCGGGGAGCCCGGGACCGGCGAGGGTGATCTTGCCGCTGTCCACCCGGGGCGTGACGAGGACCAGGGGCGGGCACTCGCGGCCCGTCACCGGGTCCCCGGCGCCGTCCACGATCATCCAGCGGCGGTCGCCGGCCAGGCCCCAGGGCTCGACGACCGCCTCGGTCAGCCGCTCGCCGCGGCACGACTTGACCGGGTAGCGCCAGACACCGGTGAGCTGAAGTGACATGCACCAATACTGACATCCCCCGCCCGGCCGCAGCACCGGCCGTATCGGCGACGCCGAGCGCCGGCGGTACGCCCGCGACGAGGTCAGGCCGAGGGGCCAGGGGGCTGCGCGGGCCAGAGGCTCTCCAGGTTCACGACGATGGCCTCCTGGCTGCTGCGGGCGATGACGACGACCGCCTCATCCGCTCCCGGGTTCTCCTCACGGTGCGGAACATACGGCGGGACGAAGATGTAGTCGCCCGGCTTGGCCTCCAGGCGGATCTCCTTGTCACCTTCGGCGAAGACGAACGCGGGCGTGCCCGACACCACGTAAATCGCGGTCTCGGCCTCGCCGTGGTGGTGGTTGCCTGACTTCGCGCCTGCGGCGACGTGGGTCTGCCCCATCCAGAGTTTCTCCGCGCCGACGGACTTCCCCGATACCGCCTCCCAGCGGGTCATCCCGGAGGTCTGGCCCGTGTCCCCGGTCAGCTCGCCCGAACGGATCTGGAACAGCGGCCGGTGCCAGTGGTCGTCGCTCATCGCACCCCCTCAACTCGGCGGACGGCGCGCCCGAGGGCCGCCATATCCACCATTTTCCGACATTCGGCTAATCGTGCTGAACCCACGTGGCCCCGGGCGACTCGCGTCGCCCAGGGCCACGCTTCCGTGCAGGCGTTCGGACAAATCTCGGTTCTTCACAGGTCGAAAAGGACGCTGACGGACTCGCCGTCGTGGGTGCGCCTGATGGCCTCGGCCAGGGCCGGGGCCACCGACAGCACGGTGAGCTTGGGGTGGCTGATGGGGACGGGGACCGAGTTCGTGCACACGATCTCGGTCACGTCCTCGGCGGCGGCGAGCTTCTCGAGGGCGCCGTCCGCGAAGAGGCCGTGCGTGCAGGCGATGCTGATCGACCTCGGCTCCTGCCGGCGCAGCACCGAAAGCAGCTCGATCACCGTCGTGCCGCGCGCGATCTCGTCGTCGACGATGATCACGTCCTGGTCGGCCACCTCGCCGATGATCGCGGAGATCGTCACCTTCGAGTCGCTGAACCGCTCCTTGGCGCCGGCGGCGACGGGAACGCCGAGGCGCCTGGCGAACGCCGCCGCGGACTTGGCGTAGCCGAGGTCGGGCGACAGGACGACGGCCCGGGACAGGTCACGCTGCCTGAAGTGCGCGGCGAGCTCCCGCTGCGCGTGCAGGTGGTCCACGGGGACCGAGAAGAAGCCGTGCACCTCGGCCGAGTGCAGCGTGAGCGTCAGCACCCGGTTTACGCCCGCCGTGACCAGCAGGTCGGCGACGAGGCGGCCGCCGATGGAGATGCGCGGCGCGTCCTTCTTGTCCGAGCGCGCGTAGGCGTAGTGGGACATGACCGCGGTCACCCGCGCGGCCGACGCGCCGCGCGCCGCGTCGGCCATCAGCAGCAGCTCAACCAGGTTCTCCTGCACCGGCGGCACCAGGGGCTGGATGATGTACACGTCGCGTTCCCTGCAGTTCGCCTGGAGCTGCACCTGAAGGCAGTCGTTGGCGAAGCGGGTCTTCACCACCGGGCTGCGCGGCACGCTCAGGTACGAGCAGATCTCGTCGGCCAGCTCCGGATGGGCGCTCCCGCCGAAGACCACTATTTCCGCGTTCACCCATTCTTCCCGTTCTCGTCAACTCGGTTCGGCATGACACCACGATGACATATCCGCGCAGGCGGCGAGCAGCGACCTCGCCGTGCGCGCTACGCTCATGCTATGGAAACCCCCGATTCCACGCCGTCGGCCGAGGCCGAGGCCGAGACGTATCTCACGGGCCAGGTCGTGCCCAAGGCATCGGGGTCTGACCAGGCCGAGTTCGACACGCCCGAACCGGACGACCCGCGGGCACCTTCCGGCCCAGTATGGCGGTTCCTCTTCGAGCCCAGGTGGCTCGGGTGGCATCTGTTCGTAGCCTTGGCGTTCTGGGGAATGCTGTGGCTCGGCGACTGGCAGTTCCGCCGGGCCATGGACGGCAACGGGCTAAGCTGGGCGTACACGTTCGAGTGGCCGCTGTTCGCCGTGTTCGGTCTCGTATTCTGGGCCCGGACTATCAGGGACGAGTTCCACCTGCGACGCGGCGGTGTCACCGAGGCTGACCTGGTCGCCGCGGCGATGGCCAAGTCGATGGCGACGCTGCCCAAGGGCGCGATGCTGCCCCAGGGCGCGCTGCCCGAGGGCGTCCTCGTCCGGCAGCTGGAGCGGCAGGACGAGGAGGAGGACGACCCCGAGCTCGCCGCCTACAACGCTTACCTGGCGAGGCTGAACGCGGAGGTCAAGGGCCACAACAAGTGGCTGCGCGCCCTTCACTCCTAAGAGCAGACAGGAAGGACCACCGCGATGCACGCGGCTGCTGTGCGCTACCGGGTGATGGCCTACATCACCGGCGTCCTGATCATCGTGGTGTGCTTTGTCGGCATCCCGCTTCAGGCCGCCGCCCACAACACGTTCATCGCCAACGACATCGGCACGCTGCACGGTTTCCTGTACATCATCTACGTCGTCGTTGCGTACATGCTCGCGCAGAAGCTGAAGATGCGGCTGGGGCCGACGATCCTGCTGCTGCTCGCCGGCACCATCCCGGTCATGACGTTCTTCGTCGAGCGGTGGATGCAGCGGACTTACATCGCCCCCGCGCTCGCCGCCGAGTCCGCCCGGTCGGAACAGCAGCCCGTGGGCCGGTGACCAGTTCCCATTACTTCACGGCGCAGCCGTCGGCGGCGCACCGGCCCGGCCTGGTCCGCGTGGTGCTGCCCGACCTGTACCTGGAACTCGCGACCGACTCCGGGGTCTTCTCCCCCGGCCGCCTCGACCCCGGGACCCGGCTGCTCCTTGAGGAGGCGCCCGCGCCGCCCCCGTCGGGTGACATCCTCGACCTGGGCTGCGGCTACGGCCCGATCGCGTGCGCGCTCGCGGCCCGCGCGCCGGGCGCCACAGTCTGGGCGGTCGACGTCAACGAGCGGGCCCTCTCCCTGTGCGCGGCGAACGCCGCGAGCGCGGGGCTGCCCAACGTGCGCTGCGTCTCGCCCGACTCGCCCGAGATCCCGCCTGGGCTGGCCGGGATCTGGTCCAACCCGCCGGTCCGCATCGGCAAGGGCCCGCTGCACGCCATGCTGCGCCAGTGGCTCGCCCGCCTCGCGCCGGAGGCCGCCGCGACCCTCGTGATGGGCCGCAACCTGGGCGCCGACTCGCTGCACGGCTGGCTGGAAAAAGAGGAAGGATGGTCGGTGACGCGGCTGGCCGCGCGCAGCGGTTACCGCCTGCTGCGGGTGACCGCTCCCCCGGATCCCGAACGGATGAGAGAGACTCCCGATGGCCAATGACACCGAGCGCATGGCCGGCCCGGCCGGCAGCACGGGCGGAGGCGGCGGCGCGCCCAGGCAACTGCGGCCGACCGACGTGAAGCGGCTCAACCGGGAGTGGCGGCGGCGCACCGAGGGGCGGCTCGCACTGCTGCTCGACTCGGTCAGTCAGCCGTTCAACGTGGGCTCGATCGTGCGGAGCGCCGCCGCGTTCGGCGTGGAGTCCGTCTGGCTGTGCGGCAACACGCCCGACCTGGACCTCCCCGCGGTCGGCAAGACCGCCCTTGGCACCGACCGGTTCCTGGCGGCCTACCGCGAGCCGTCCCCGGCGGCCGCGGCCAAGGCCGCGGCGGAGGACGGGTTCCGCGTGGTGGCCGTCGAACTGGCGTCGGGGGCGGTGCCGCTGTTCGAGGCGCCCCTGGACGGCGACATTTGCCTGGCGATCGGTAACGAGGACCACGGCTGCTCCCCCGCCCTGCTGGCCGCGGTCTCGTCGGCGGCCTATATCCCGCAGGTCGGCCGGGTCGGCTCGCTGAACGTCGCGGTCGCCGCGGCCATTGCCCTCGCCGAGGCCCGCCGCCGCCAGTGGACCTCTCCGGCGGACTAAGGCCGCCCGTCTCGCTGGCGCTCCGCGCTTCTTGCTGTTATCCGCCTCCGGAATCCGGCGAGCGGGGCCAGAGACATGATCGGGGATACTTTAGGCCCCCAGAGGGGCACTTTGTATCCCCCGTCATGTGCCCACGGCGCTGATGAGCGTCGACGGGCCTCTCTTTTTCTGCGCGACAGGCGGACGATCACCAGCGTTTACCGGAAATGCCAGGTCAGTGGGGAGAATTGGCGCCGTGGCAGTTGAATACCTGGACCATCCCCGGCCGCTCGCGTTCGCCCACCGCGGCGGGGCAGGGCACCGGCCGGAGAACTCCTGGCGCGCCTTCGAGTATGCCGTCCAGCTGGGCTACGCCTACCTGGAGACCGACACCCGCTCGACCTGCGACGGGAAGCTGATCGCCTTCCACGATGCGGAGCTCGACCGGGTCACCGACCGGGCCGGGCAGGTGAGCAAGCTCACCTGGAAGGAAGTCTCGGCCGCGCGGGTCCACGGCACCGAGGAGATCCCGCTGCTTGAGGACCTGATCGGAACGTTCACCGAGCTGCGGTTCAACATCGACCTGAAGGACGAGGGCACGATCGGGCCGCTGGCCAGCGTGCTCAAGCGCACGGCCGCCTGGGACCGGGTCTGCGTGACGTCGTTCTCCGGCGCCCGCCTGCTCGCCGCGCAGCGCTCACTTGACCGGCCGATATGCCTGGCGGTCACCCCGGCGGCCATCGCGGCCATGCGGTTCCTCGGGCTGCCGGGCAAGGAAATGGCCCGGCGCCTGGCCAGCCTGGGCGCACGGTGCGCCCAGGTGCCCCGCCGGATCGCGACGCGGGGGTTCATCCGGCGCGCCCATGAGGTCGGCCTGGACGTGCACGTGTGGACGCTGAACACGCGCGCGGAGATCGAGCGGGCTCTCGACCTCGGAGCCGACGGCGTGATGACCGACGACGTCGTGCTGCTCCGCGACGTCCTCGCCGAGCGCGGCGAGTGGCATCCGCGCGTGGTCGCGTAGCGGGTTTTTGCGCGTCCCCCGTGGGGAAGCTAAGGAGGGGCCGAAACCCTTCCGTAATCGGGGGGTGCAGGGGGGTCGCCGCCCGCAGGCAACACTGAAATACGGCCGAAACGTGGTTGAGCTTCACGCGCGACGGGAATCTTGACCGGGTATCCAGTGTTGCCGATAGAGATCGCCAACCGCCTGGGAGGCAGCAAGTATGGCCGAACGCGCACTACGCGGGACCCGGCTCGGCGCCACGAGCTATGAGAACGACCGGAACACGGACCTGGCGCCGCGCCACGACGTTCCGTTCGATTGCCCCAACGGACACCATTTTAGCGTGCCCTTCGCCGCTGAGGCGGAACTCCCCCCCATGTGGGAGTGCCGTGTCTGCGGGGCCATGGCGACGGCGAGCACCGGCGAGTCGCCATCCCCCAAGAAGGTCAAGCCGCCGCGCAGTCACTGGGACATGCTCATGGAACGGCGGACGGTCGAGGATCTTGAGGCGGTCCTCGCGGAGCGGCTTGAGGTCGTGAAGGAGCGGCGCGCCATCGAGGCCCGCGCTATCGCCGACGTCAGCAACCGCCGCAGCGCCTAGAAACACAAGCCCCGGGGTCTTCCCCGGGGCTCAGCCTTTGTCTAGCGCCTGATGCTTGCGGCTGAGTGGCCGCGCAGGCGGGCGCTGATGCCCCACCTGGCTACCCGGGCGAACGCCTCGAAAATCACGGTCCTTGACATCTTCGAGGCCCCGCGCTCGCGCTCCACGAACGTGATCGGCACCTCGTTGATCGTCATGCCCGCCTGGAGCACGCGCAGCGTCATGTCGATCTGGAAGCAGTAGCCCGCCGACTCGATGCCGTTCAGGTCGATCCTGCGCAGCGTCGCGGCGCGGTACACGCGGAAGCCGCCGGTCGCGTCCTTGACCCGGACCCCGAGCATGATCCGGTTGTAGAGGTTGGCGCCCTTGGACAGGATCTCCCTGGACTTCGGCCAGTTCACCACGGTGCCGCCCGGCACGTAGCGCGAGCCGATGACCGCATCCGCCTGCTCGGAGGTGGCGAGCAGCTTCGGCAGGTCCTCCGGCCGGTGGGAGCCGTCGGCGTCCATCTCCACGATGAGGTCGTATCCGCGCTCAAGCGCCCAGGTAAAGCCGGCTACGTACGCCCGCCCAAGGCCGGCCTTCGCCGTGCGGTGCATCACCTGCACCTGCGTGTCCACCTCGCCCAGCTTGTCGGCCAGGTCCCCGGTGCCGTCCGGGCTGTTATCGTCAACGACGAGCAGGTCAGCGTCCGGGACCGCCTCGCGGATCCGGCCGACTATGATCTCCAGGTTCTGCCGCTCGTTGTACGTGGGCATAACAATGAGAACGCGGCCGGTCGCCGCGTCACGCTCACCCATCGTCTGTGTTCACCTTCTTCATCGGCCCATGTCTGGCTTTGTCAAGTGGAAGAGGCCCGGGCAGCGCCTTCGGTCCGTAGACGGCTCGTAGGGAACGAGCACGGTCTCCGTTGTCTACTGGGCCGCCCGGGCCCCTTCCAAGCCCAATCCCCTGACAGCCGGACAAGCACCGGCGCCGCCGCGAAGCGAGACCGGCAGACTGGCTGTCTCCGTCCCGGCCGTGGCCCATCCATCTTACGCCCGCCGCTCTTGCCGCCGTGCCCGGTGCTGAACTGCAGGTGAAACGTTACTGTCTTCCCGGGCATCGCCAACTGTCGTCCCAGTGGTGTGACCTTGCCCTTTCTCGGCCGCAGGCGGGCGAGGCTTAGCAGCCTCTCAGCCAACTGATAGCCGGCCCCCAGCCGACTAGGCATAACCCATAACTGCTCAGGGAATACGTTACATCACGTTGAGTAATCATCGTAGGCAGGGCGCGGCACACCAAAGTTACTCAAAGCAATGAGGGGTGCACGGTGAGTAGTCTATCGCGGAAGACCGT
>JAWWPV010000017.1:0-2941 GCA_033854775.1 Trebonia sp. | reverse complement strand
GGCGCCCGCGCCCCGGCGGGCGAGCGGCGGCGGGAACAGGTCGAGGACGGTCGCCCCGTAGATCGCCAGGCCCGCGGCGCCGGGGTCGCGGAGGATCACCCGGTCACCGGCGTGCAGCGGCAGCGGGTCCTTCAGCCGCAGCCGCGCGTAGCCCGAGTCGGCGCCGAGCACGCGCCCCCGGGCCTGGGTGCGCGCGGAGCCGATGTGCAGGAGCAGGTCAGGGGGGAACTTGGGGGGCGGGCCTGCCGCCGCGGCGGTCACCCGGACGTCGACCTCGCTGGTCAGCGTCCACCGGCCGGGCTCGATGAGGGCCATGCCGCGCGCGGGGAGGTCGGCGGGGATGCCGCGCAGGTTGAGCGCGACCCTGGCGACGCCGCTGACCTCGCCGGCAGGCTCGCCGAGCGCCTCGAGGCCGCGCACCCGGACGGTACGGCCCGACGGGGCGAGGACTAGCTCCTGGCCGTTCCTGACCGTGCCGGCGGGCAAGGTGCCGGTGACGACGGTGCCCGCGCCCCTGATGGTGAACGACCGGTCGATCCAGAGCCTGACCGGGGAAGGGCTGGCCGACGTGGCGGCGCCGAGGGAGCCGACCAGGCGAACGAGCGCTTCCTTGAGGTGGTCGAGGCCCTGGCCGGTGACGGCGCTGACGTGGACCGCCTCGACGGTACCCAGGCTGGTCCGCGCGATCTCGGCGAGGGCCTGACCGGTCGCCGGCGCCGGGTCGGCCAGGTCAGAACGGGTGATGACCAGCAGGCCGTGCCTGACCCCGAGCGCGTCCACGGCGGCCAGGTGCTCGGCGGACTGCGGCATCCAGCCGCCGTCCGCCGCCACGACGAACATGACGGCGGGGACCGGGCCGAGGCCGGCGAGCATGTTCGGGACGAAGCGCTCATGGCCGGGGACGTCGACGAAGGCGAGCTTCTCCCCGGCCGGCGCGCCGTCAGGCGCCGGGAGGGTCATCCAGGCGTAGCCGAGGTCGATGGTCATGCCCCGGCGGCGCTCCTCCGCCCAGCGGTCGGGCTCCATCCCGGTGAGGGCACGGACCAGCGTGGACTTCCCGTGGTCCACGTGCCCCGCGGTCGCGACGACGTACATCAGCCGCCAGCCTCCTTCCGCGAGCGGGTTGGTCGATGTGCGTTTGGTGTCGTTACAGCGACACCAAACGCACATCCACGCGGGCGGCAAAGGGATTTACGCATGTGCGCTGGCCGCTGTCACGATGGCCGCGATGAGGCGGTTGTCGTCTTCCGGGGCTGTCGATCTGAGGTCGAGGAGGAGCTGGCCCTTTTCTATGCGGCCGACAACCGCCGGGGAGTCGCCACGACGGACGGCCGCCCCGCACCGGAGCGGCAGCGCGAGCTCCTCGGGGAGCGCTACCGCGGCGCTTGGCAGGGTGACGCCGGGAGCGCCGCCGCCGCCGACCGCCGCCTCGCTGGCCACCACGCTCGCGGGGACGTGGTGCGCGGCGAGAGTCGCCACCATCCGTTCTGCGCGATCGGTGAGCGCGGCGGGATCGGCGGTCAGCGAGCGGGCGACGGGCGGGAGGGGACCGGTGATCGTCGCTTCAAGGGCGGCCAGGGTCAGCTTGTCGACCCGGAGGGCACGGGCCAGCGGGTGGCGCAGCAGGCGGCGGACCAGTGCCTCGTCGCCGAGCAGAAGTCCGGCCTGCGGGCCGCCGAGGAGCTTGTCGCCGCTGGCGGTGACCAGGTTCGCGCCGTCTCGCAGGGAGGTGGCGGCGTCCGGCTCGGCGGGGAGCAGCGGGTGGGGCGCGAGGAGGCCGGAGCCGATGTCATGGACGAGCGTCGCGTTCAGCGCGGCCAGTTCGGGGACGGTCGCTTCCCTGGTGAACCCTTCGACCCGGTAGTTGGAGGGGTGGACCTTGAGGATGAAGCCGGTGTCTGCGCTGATCGCCTGCTGGTAGTCGTCGGCGCTCGTCCTGTTGGTGGTGCCGACCTCCCGCAGCCGCGCGCCGGTGCTCGCCAGCAGGTCCGGCAGGCGGAAGCGGTCGCCGATCTCGATGAGCTCGCCGCGGCTGATGATGATTTCCTTGCCCGCGGCGAGGGCCGTGGCCGCCAGGACGAGGGCGGCGGCGTTGTTGTTGACGACGCCGGCGGCCTGGGCGCCGGGGACGGCCCGCGTGAGCGCCTCGATGACGCCCTGGCCGCGCTGCCTGGCCCGCGCCCCCGTCTGGAGGTCGAACTCGACGTCGCAGGTGCCGGCCGCGGTCGCCAGGGCGTCCTTCGCCGCCTGGCTCAGCGGGGCGCGGCCCAGGTTGGTGTGGACGAGAACGCCGGTGGCGTTGATGACCTCGGTCAGCGAGGCGGCGGTCGCGGGAAGCTCGGCCGCGGCCGCGTCCGCGACCTGGTCGGGGGCGATCTCGGCGTTGCGTGCTCTTTCCTGGGCACGGATGATCGCGGCCTTGACCAGGTCCCGGCCGACGCGACGCTCGGCCGCCCGCATGCGCGGGTCGTTGAGCAGCTGGTCCGTACGCGGGATCTTCCGGAGTGAGGCCCGGTCTACGGAGGCACCGCCCGGGGCCCCGCCTGAGGCACCGCGCGGCGCGCTTTGGGCGAGATCATCCACGGTGGTGACCATACTCCGCCGAGCGGGTGCCGCCCACAACCGCTGCCCTGGCCCGGCCCGGGCCATTGCGGCCGGGGCCCGGGCCGGCGCCGGGAAGTGTCGGCGGGCGAGGGCGGTGACTATTTCCCGCTAGCTGAGCTTCCGGAGCCCGTCGAGTACCTGGCGCAGGATGTCGACCGTCGGCGCTTGGCCGAGGCCGCCAGGTTGCCCCGGCCGCATCGGATACCCCTGTGCCGGGCGACGCCGAGGCCAGCGCTCCGCGGGCGGCGGCTCGGATGACAGCACGGTCGGGCCGACCGGCTCAGGCACCTGCGAGGACGGCCGCCCGCGCCCGTTGACGCGGACCGGGGCGCACAAG
>JAWWPV010000016.1:0-4290 GCA_033854775.1 Trebonia sp. | reverse complement strand
GACTTCGACGAGCAGGTTGCCGGCGGCGTGCAGGATGGCAGCTTGAGCCTGCTCGCTACGGGCGGCAGCGATGCCAGCGGATGTCCGGCAGAAGCTTTCCACCTGATCTTCCACAGTCACACATGCCAGCGCCACATCAACGAACACCACAACCTTTGCGAAACAGAACCCAGAACAGGACAATCTGCGCTGGTATAACGCTGACGCTTGCACCAGTCGGGCTCGCGCCGATTCGGCGATCCGGCGCTGCGGATTGGTGAGGGCACCTCTGGACGGCGTTACTCAGGGTGTTCACCATGGATGGCCGGTCGAGGCGCACGCCGGAAGCGCAGGCTACCGTTGTCGGACGCCGGTGGCATGATTCCGGCCGTGGATAACGAGATGTTCTGGGGAGTCATCGCCACGGCGAGGGCGCATAGCGGTCCGGGCAAGCTATTCGATCAGGCTCTAAGTGACTATCTGGCTACCTGCACTGAGCAGGACATCCTGGCATACCAGCGGCGGTTCGACGAGGTGCACGCGGTGCTGTACCGATGGGACGTGTGGGCGGCCGCCTACCTCATCGGGGGCGGGTGCTCCGACGATGGCTTCATCGACTTCAGGGCGGGCCTCATCGCCCAGGGCCTTGACTGGTACGAGAAGGCGGCGGCTTCCCCGGACAGCCTGGCTGGCCACCCCACTGTCGCCGTCGCCGCGAACCGCTCCGCGATATCACCTCTATTCGACGAGATGGTCAACTACGCCGCACCCTTGGCGTTCGAGCGAATGACCGGCAACAAGGACGCCTTCAACGAAGCGTGTGCCCGGTACCGGGACCCGCGCGAGCGCAGGAACGAGGAGCCCGCAGGCGAGGACTTCGACTTCGATGACGCACAGCAGATGCGCCGCCGCTTGCCCAGACTCTCGGCAATCTTCCTGCCCAACGGCCCCGCCTAGGCAGAACCGGTCGTTCTGCGCCGGGCGCAGGCACCGAACCGCCCACTGACCGACCGGCACCGTTCAGGCGGACACCGCGAAGCCCGTGAAGACCACGGGGTGCGCCATGGTCACCATATGTGCGCGGCGTCGGGCACACGCGAGCCGCCGTTCCGGACGGCTTCGATGGTCAGCTGGCTGTTCTTGGCGACGGGACAGAATTAAGCGCTCTGTGCGCTTGCCGGGGCCTTGCAGCACTGGCGACCGTGGAACGGCACTGTCCACTGGCCTAGCAGTGATCATTCCTGACGTGCGCGGCCATTCCGCGGGCGATTCCGCGACGCCCGGGCCTTAACGCTGCTTTGGGTGACGCTGCGGTGGGAACAGCCACCGCGACTGGTGCATGAGTTCCTGCTCGGCCCGCAGGCGGGCATCGGCGAAGTAGCGATCCGGGTCGCGCACCATCCGCTCGGGACGGTCATCGTGGTCCTCGATGGTGATGTGGACCGTCACGTTCGCCGCCTTCCCCGCGACTTCAGTGTCCGCCGGTGCCCGCGAGGGGGCAACGGCCGATGGTCACTTCTCGCGCCGGCGAAACGCCACCTCCTTGTGAGGTTACGCCAGCGCGACCGCGAGCAGCCCGGCCAGCAGCCGGATTAGCGGCACGTCCGCCCGCTTGACCCCGCCTTTGCCTAGCGCGTCCACCATCAGCATGCCAAACGCGTTCTGCCCGGCGGCAACCGGGACAGCGGCGAAGGACTTGTATGTCTGAGGCGCGGTGACCCGCCACCCCGGCGGCGGGCTGGCGTCAAGGTCGGGGCAGAACAGATGCTGGTTGTGCCGGATCATGCCGAAAACCAGATCCCCTGCTGCCGTGCCCTCGGTGATCGCCTCCAGCGGATCGTCCACGCGGCCGCTGTACTGAGCAGGAACCAGCACCCTCGGCGTGCCGGGCGCGAACCGGAACAGGCAGGCCCGCACCCGTCCGGAGCCCGCGAGATGGGCCGCCGAGTCCACCACCATCGGAATCGCTGCCTCGGCCAGCACCTCCCGTTCATGCTTGCCCGCCGTGGCCACTCGGCCCAGCTGACGCACGATCGGGTCAAGAGCGTCATTCATGGTCACGCGCATCGCGACCGCCGCATCGACCGCGGCCCGTTGCGCCCTGGCCCGCATCCGCTCCTTGCGGATCTGCTCATAGGCGGGCACGCCGGCGGCGGTTACGCTCGCGGCCACGGCTCCCAGCGTCCACCATTGCCTGTCCACCACGGCGGCGCCTGCCTGCATACCGAACCACGTGGCCAGGGCAACACCGGCCAGGCTGATGACCGTTGTCAGGTAGACCCGGGCGCCGGGTGGTATCCGCATGCGGAGCAGGGTAGATCACGACCCGGGCATTCGCGGACCACGCCCGCATCCCGAACTGCGGTTGCACTCCGGGCCTACGGCCGCAGCCCGGGACGGCTCCGGTCGCCAGCGGACGACACCCAGGCGTGCTCACGGGTGATGGTCCAGTTCCGGCTGGTCTTGCGGAGGCAGCGGCTGAGCGGGCCCACCTGCCCACTTACGTACTGGCCGGTCACCGGTGCCGCCCGGCCTGCGACCGCTGCTCCGGCAGCGGGGCGCCGAGCCCGATGACCGGCGCTGCTCGCCCCGCCTGAGTACTTTCGGTTCGGCAGCTGAGGCGGCCGCGGCGGGATCAGCCGCCAAGCTGGGGTGAGGCGCGGCATCTCGCGGACGGGTGATGTCACAGCCACGGGCGAGGATCGCAACTAGGAATATGAGCACTGAGGCAAGAGCACAGGTGAGGACGATCCGAGAGCGGCCGGTCGCGGTGAGGGCGCGGTCGCGTGGACGGCCGCCGAGCTCGCCGCTTGAGGAGTTCGAGCAGGTGTACCTGCGCAACGTCGACGTCCTCATGGGCTACTTCGCCCGCCGGTGCCGCGATCCGCAGACGGTCGCCGATCTCACCTCCGAGACGTTCGTCCGGGCCATAGATGGCTTCGCCAGGTTCGACCCCCACCGGGGATCGGACCGGGCGTGGCTGTTCGGCATCGCCGCCCGGGTGTTCGCCCGCCATTGCGAGCGGTCGGCGGGTGACCGGGACGCGGTTGCGCGGCTCGGCGGCCACCGGGCGCTTGACGAGGACGAGATCGAGGAGCTCGCCGAGCGGATCGATGCCGCGCGCGAGGGCGCCGCGCTGATGCAGCGCTGCGCCCGGCTGCCCGCGGTCGAGCGGGCGGCGATCGAGCTGGTCGACCTGGAGGGCTTCGCCCCGAAGGAGGCGGCGCTGGCTCTCGGCGTCTCTGGTGTCGCATTCCGCAAACGGCTGTCCCGGGCGAGGTCCCGGCTGAGAAAGGAGCATCAAAGCGATGACTAAGTTCACAGATAATCTCTGGCGTGATCTCGCTCAAGAGCACGGCCCGGCCCTCGCGCAGACCGGCCGTCCCGGACCGGGCCGGGCCCGTAGCCCGCGCGTGATCGCGGGCAGCACCCTCGCGCTGGCGGGCGCCTGCGCGGCGATCGCGCTCGTCCTGACCTCAACCTCGAGCACGCCGGCGTCCGCCGCCGTTACCGTCGCGAAGACCAGCGATGGCTCGATACTGGTGACGCTCAATCAACCTGGGTCCCAGGCGATCTCCCAGGCAGACCAGAAGCTCGCCGCAATGGGGCTCCACGAGGGGATCGTGATTTACATGGGGTCGGGTCCGGCAGCCGTCAGCGGCCCGGTCACCTGCACGCCGGAGCCGGGTATACCGAAGCAGCCGACGGTGAAGGTTCTCGTGGGCACGAACGGCACGGAGGTCGTCAACCCGGGCAACACAGGCGTCGGCACCTGGCACCTCAAGTCCTGCAACCTCGCGAGTGACACCGGCGGCACCGGCAACACGGGCGCCGGGTGATCTGGTGAGGACCGCCGGCGCCCGCCCGGCGCGGGCGTCGGCGATGACCCGGCTAGCGGTTCGGCCCCCGGCTGATGGCGGGGGCCGGACCGCTGTGTGGTGGCCGTGGTCGATCGTCGCCGCCGCGGCCGGATGGAACCTCGTGAACCTACGGGCGCTCACGCTCAACGTCCCGTACTTCAACGACAGCACGATGCACGAGCAGATGGTGCGGTTCGCGACGGCGCGGCTGCGCGCCGGGCACCTGCCGCTCACCAGCTGGTTCCCGTTTATCGGGGAGGGGTCGCCGCAGTTCCTGCACTATCAGAGCCTGCCGGCGATCCTGACCGGGCTGGCGGGCCTCGCGGTCGGCCCCGACGTGGCGTTCCGCTGGTCGCTGTACCTGCTTTTGTCGCTGTGGCCGATCAGCGTCTACCTGTCGGCCCGCGCGTTCGGGGCGGGCAGGCCGGCCGCGGCCGCCTCGGCCGCGATG
>JAWWPV010000015.1:0-6703 GCA_033854775.1 Trebonia sp. | reverse complement strand
ATCACCGGCGCGGCGGGGCTCCTCACGCCCCCTGTGGCCGGCCTGACCACCACCGTGCTAGGTGCCAGCATGCCGGTAGTGGCCCTAGTGGTAGTCATGCTCGGGAGCGGGCGGTGGCGGGGCGTAGGCAGGGGCGGCCGGTGCCTGGGCGGCGGGTGCCTCGGCCGCGGGGAGCGAAGCCGGCGGCGCGGGGGCAGGGGCCGGCGCACCCGCCGAGTCCGAGTCCTCGATCAGGGCCAGCTGCGCGCCGACGGCGACCGTCTCGTCCTCGTCGACGGCGATGCCGCGCAGGATTCCGGAAGCCGGCGACGGGATCTCGGTGTCCACCTTGTCCGTCGAGACCTCAAGGAGCGGCTCGTCGGCCGTGACGTGCTCGCCCTCCTTCTTCAGCCATCGCGTGACGGTGCCCTCGGTGACGCTCTCGCCGAGCTGGGGCATTACTACGGAGACCGACATGTTCGGGGTGACTCCTTAGGCGTGAAAGTGCAGTGGCTTGCCAGCGAGTGCCAGGTTCGCCTCGCCGATGATCTCCGACTGAGTCGGGTGCGGGTGGATCAGCGCCGCGACGTCGTCCGGCTCGGCGTCCCAGTTAAAGATGAGCTGGGCCTCGGCGATCAGCTCGCCAACCCGGCTGCCAACCAGGTGAACCCCGACGACCCGCCCCGGCTGACCGCCCGGCGCGGACGGCGCCTCGGCGATTACCTTAGCCTGGCCCTGCGTCTGGAGGATGACGCTCTTGCCATTGCCGCCGAGCGGGTAGTCCACCTCGACCACGTTGATGCCGCGCTCGGCCGCCTGAGCCGAGGTGAGGCCCACGGAGGCGACCTCGGGGTCGGAGTAGGTGATGCGCGGCACGCCGTCGTAGTCGATCGGCCTGACGTCGAGGCCGCCGAGCCGCTCGGCGACACCGATGCCCTCGGCGAAGCCCACGTGGGCGAGCTGCGGGGTGTTGATGAGGTCGCCTACCGCGGAGATCGTCGGGACCGACGTCCGGCACAGCGGGTCCACGTCGACGAAGCCGCGGGTGATGGCGACGCCGTTCTCCTCGTACCCGAGGTCGGCGGAGACCGGGCCGCGGCCCACGGCCACGAGGAGGACCTCCGCGTCGAGCTGCTTGCCGTTGCCGAGCGTGACCCGGACGCCGTCGTCGGTGTAGCTGACCGACTGGAACGGGTTGCCGAGCTCGAACCCGATGCCGCGGCGCCTGAAGGCCCGCTGGAGCACCTTGGCCGACGCCTCGTCCTCGAGCGGCAGCAACTGCGGCGCCATCTCGACGATCGTCACGTCGGCGCCGAACGACCGCCATACGGACGCGAACTCGACGCCGATCACGCCGCCGCCGAGGATGACGACCGACGACGGCACCCGGTCGAGCTGCAGGGCGTCGTCCGAGGTGATCACGCGGACACCGTCGAGCGTCAGGCCACGCAGCGACCTCGGCACGGACCCGGTGGCGAGCACCACGTGGTCTCCCGTGTAGACCGCGCCGTTGACCGTCACCGACGTCGGCGAGGCCAGCTTGCCGTCACCGTAGATCACGTCGATCTTCCGGCTCGCCAGCGTGGACTGGAGCCCCTTCCAGAGCCGCTCGACGACGCCCTGCTGATAGGAGAGGACCGCGGGCATCTCGATGCCCTCGAACGAGGTCCGCACCCCGAACTTCGCGCTCTCCCGCGAGGAGTCGGCGACCTCGGCCGCGTGCAGCAGCGCCTTGGTCGGGATGCACCCGCGGTGCAGGCAGGTGCCGCCTACCTTGTCCTTTTCGATTAGGGCCACGCGCTTGCCAAACAGGGCAGCGCGCAGCGCACAGGCATAGCCGCCGCTCCCGCCGCCGAGGATGACGATGTCGTAATGGCCGCCCTCTGCCACAGTAAACCCCTTTTCCGCTTACGCTCAGTGTCTCATCATGTCACTGCGGTTGCTCATGCGCCGGGAAGTCGCCCGGCGGCCGTCTCCGCCGCGATCGCGATGAGCGCCCGCACCGCCGCGCCCGTACCGCCCTTCGGCGTGTACCCGAACGGTGCCCCTTCATTGAACGCCGGGCCGGCGATGTCAAGGTGCGCCCAGGCCACCCCGTCCGGCACGAATTCCTTGAGGAACAGGCCGGCGGTCAGCATGCCGCCACCGCGCTCCGACGCGACGTTGGCCAGGTCGGCGACCGTGGAGTCAAGCCCCTTGCGCAGCTCCTCGGGGAACGGCATCGCCCAGGCGGCCTCGCCGGCCTGCCGCATGATCGCGGCGATCGCGGCCGCGACGTCGTCGGACGACCCCATCACGCCGGCGGTACGCCCGCCAAGCGCGACCGTCGCGGCGCCGGTGAGGGTGGCGACGTCCACGATCAGCGCCGGGTTGTCCTGGCCGGACCTGACGATGCCGTCGGCGAGGACCAGGCGGCCCTCGGCGTCGGTGTTGAGCACCTCGACGGTCTTGCCGCCGTAGATCGTGATGACGTCAGAGGGCCGCTGCGCGCCGCCGCCTGGCATGTTCTCCGCGGCGCACAGGTACCCGACGACGTTCACGCCGAGTCCGAGCTCGGCGACGGCCGTGACGGCGGCGAGCACGGCGGCGGCGCCGCTCATGTCGCACTTCATCGTCTCCATGGACTTCGGCGGCTTGAGCGAGAGGCCGCCGGAGTCGAACGTGATGCCCTTGCCGACGAACGCGACGGTCTGCGTCGCCTCCGGGTGCGTGTACGACAGCCTGACCAGGCGCGGCGGCCGGACCGAGCCCATGCCGACACCGACAAGCCCGCCGTAGCCGCCGTCCTTGAGCGCTTCCTCGTCAAGGATCTCCACCGTGACGCCGGCCGGGGCGGCCTGCTCGGCCGCGGCCGCGAGCGCGGCGGGCGGCAGGTCGAGCGGCGAGGTGTTGACCAGGTCCCGCACCAGGTTGACCGCGTTGGCGATCACCTGTCCGCGCCGCGCCGCGTCGGCGTTTCCCTCGCCGGTCAGCACGGTGACCGCCACGTCGGCCGCCGGCGTCGAGCGGTACTTGCGGAAGCTGTAGGCGCCGAGCAGCGCCCCGGTCGTGACGGCTTCCGCCTCAACCTGGTTGAGCGCGGGCAGCGCCAGGGTGACAGTCTTACTCGCCGGGGCGTCGTCGGCCGCGCCCGCCTGCTTCGCCGCGGCCGTGCGCAGCGCGGCCCCGGCGGCCCTGCGGAGCTTCTCCGGGTCGAAGGCGGTGCCTTCCTCCGGCGCGTCGCCGAGGCCGACCGCGAGAACGAGCGTGGCGGGCAGCTTGCCGCCGCCAGGGATCTTGGTGAGTTCCTCAAGGTCGCCGGTAGCGCCGAGCGCGGCGAGGACGTCGGCGAGGGTACCGCCGAGCGCCTCATCCACCCCGGCTAGGCCGGGTGCGGCTGCCGGGCCATCTGGGGACTTTATGACCCCGATGACAAGAACGTCGGCCTCGGCCGTCTCCGGCGCCGACTCACTGGTTGCAAGGGAGACTGTCACGAAGCCGATGTTATTGCACCCCCATGCAAGCGGCTGTCCCCCGGGACCCCCGCGTGACCGATGGCACAGTATTTCCTCCGGGGGGATGAACCCCCCGGAGGACCCCCATACCCCCCGCGTGACCGATGGCGCATCTAGGCCGTGAGGGCCGGGGCGGGGGAAAGGGTGTCCTTTTCGTCAGTCTTCGCGTCGGCGGGGAAGAGGTGGCAGCCCTCCGGGTCGAGGCGGAGCCCGACCGAGTCGCCGCGATCCGCGCGGTGCCTGGCGAAGATGCCGGTCAGTCGGCCGAGGCCGGGCAGGTCGATGGCGTACTCGTAGCCGCGGCCGCGGAACGCCACGTCGGCGACCTTCCCGGTCAGGTGCGGCGTCTCATCGCCCGACAGCAGCAGCAGGATGCCGGTCGGCCTGATGGCGAGCAGCGCGTCGTCACCGGGCTTCAACCCGGCACTGCCTGTCCCTGGAGCGGGCGGGGCGCCCGCCGGCCCGCTCGTCCCGGCGGGCCGCAGCGCGGGCAGCCGCACGCTCCCGTCAGGGACGCCAGCGGCGGTTATCTCCAGTGCGCCGTCACTGCCGTGCCCCGTCACGCGGACCGGCAGCTCGCCTGCCAGGCCGGTGAACCGCGCCACGAACGGCGTCGCCGGGTAATGGTAGACGTCCTCGGGCGAGCCTGACTGCACGAGCACGCCCTCCTCGAGCACGCCGATGTGGTCGGCGAGGGCGAACGCCTCGGCCTGGTCGTGGGTGATGTAGACGGTGGTCGCGCCGGCCTCGCGGACCAGCGACGAGATCTCCACCCGCATCCGCTCGCGCAGGTCGGCGTCCAGGTTGGACAGCGGCTCGTCGCACAGGATCAGCCCGGTGTCCGCGATCAGTGCCCGGGCCAGCGCCACCCGCTGCTGCTGCCCGCCGGACAGCTCGTTGGGGTAGCGCCTGGCGAACTCGGCCAGCCCCACGCGGTCAAGCATCGAAGCGGCGCGGACCCGGCATTCGGAGCGAGGCAGCCGACGGCGCCGCAGGGCGAACGCGACGTTGTCCAGCGTGGTCATGTGCGGCCACAGGGCGTAATCCTGGAAAACCATCGACAGGTCACGCCGCTCCGGCGGCACGTGCGCCCGGCCGTCCGCGACGACCTGCGAGCCGATGTTAAGCGAGCCGCTGTCGATTCGCTCGATGCCGGCCAGGCAGCGCAGCAGCGTCGTCTTCCCCGAACCGGACGGCCCGAGCAGCACCAGGAACGTCCCGGGCGCGACGTCGAGCGACACTGACTTCAACGCCGGGACTGGCTTTCCAGCAACCACGGGAGCACCCGGGTACGTCTTGGTCAGCGAGAAAATAGAGATCGGCTCAGCCACGAACGGTCCCTCCAATGCGCCGCCACCCGGCCGGTGCAAGCAGACGATAAGCCCCAAGCACGACGCCGACAACGGCGAAGGCGATGGCCGAGGCGAGCACGGCCTGGGCCATGCCGATGCCGTAGTGGTAGTTAGACAGGTTGTCCTCGATGGAGATCGCGGCCGGCGGGGAACCGGGCGCATACAGCAGCTGTGACAGCGGCAGCTCGAGGAACACGCCGCAGAACGTGTACAGCCATGCCATGACGAGGGGGCGGGAGACGACCGGCAGCACGGCGCGGGCCCAGGCCACGACCGCGCCCGCCCCGTGGGTGCGGGCCGCGTCGCGCAGCGACGCCTGCAGCTGGGACACCGAGCCGACGAGCACGCGGGCGTTGGTCGGCAGCGAGGAGGCGATGTACGCGATCACGAGCAGCTGCACGGTCTGGTACAGGTCGATGTGCAGCTTGGCCATGATCGGCAGGTTGTAGGCGAAGATGTAGCCGGCGCCGAACACCACGCCGGGCAGCGCCACCGAGGCGAGCAGCAGGTAGTCCATCGCGCCCGTGGCCGCGGTGCGCCGCCGGGACAGCAGCCGCGCGGCGATGAACCCGAGGAACACGGTGACGGTCGCGGTGATCACGCCGTAGACCATGGACCGCTCCAGCGGGCCGAGCAGCCCGGGCTGCTGGAACAGCGCCGCGTAATTGGCGAAGGTGAGCGAGAACGAGCTGCCGTAGTCGCCGAGCAGCGACCCGGACACCGCGCCGAACGCGGGGATGCCGAGCAGCACCAGGAAGAACAGGACGAGGAGGGTCGTGGCGCCGGCGGCCTCGCGCCGCGACATCCGCCGCCGCACGGCCTGCCGGGTCCGCCCGGACAAGATCGCGTAAGACCGGCCGCGCAGCGCGCGGGCCTGGAGGAACAGCGGGACCGACACCGAGAGCACCAGCAGCCAGGACATGCCGGCGGCGAGCGGGAACGACGGCGGGAAGTTGCCGATCGCCGCGTAGAGGGCGTAGGTCGCCAGCGTGAAGTTCGAGTTGTAGGCGAGGGTCGCGGCGACGCCGAAGTCCGAGATCGACTCGGCGAACCCGATCGCCAGCGCGGACATCAGGGCGGGGGCGAGGATCGGCACGATCAGCCGCAGCGCCTGCCAGCGGCTCGCGCCGTGCACCCGGGCGGCGTCCTCGAACTCCTGACCCAGGCCGCCAAGCGCGGCGCTGACGGCCAGGTAGGAGAACGGCACGCAGCGCAGGCCGAGCAGCAGCACGACGCCGAAGGGTCCCATGATGGCGCTGGTCGCCCACGGCCAGTCGAGCCCCATCCGGTACATGACCCCGTCCTGCTGGACAAGCCGCTCCCAGCCGGTGGCCGGCAGCCAGGATGGCAGCAGCAGCGCCAGCCACATGCCGCCGGAGACCCAGCGGCGGCCGGGCATGGTGGTGCGGGCGGCGAGCCAGGCGATGGGGAAGCCGAGGGCGAGCCCGATGACGGCGGCCGTCGCGGACACCCACAGCGAGTTGACGATCGCGACGGCGGTGGACCCGGTCACCGACTGCTGCAGGTAGGTGAGCGTGAACCACTGCGATCCCTGGTCGAACAGGCGCGGCGAGACGGCCAGCACCAGGAAGGCGAGGCAGGGCAGCAGGATGATGAGGCAGAGGATCAGCCAGAAGATCGGCATGCCGAACCTGGCGGGGCGCAGCCAGGCGGGTCCAAGGCCGGAGGCCGGCGAGAAGCGCGGGGCTCCTCGCCGGCCTGCGGACAGCGCCGAGTTAGGCGTTGCAGCGGTTGTCATCGAACAAGCGGGGGTTAGCGGACGATGTTCGAGTCGAACCAGGTGTTGATGGTCGTCTCCTGGTTGCCCCAGGTGTAGGGGTCGACCGTCTGGGTCTTGACCGACGCCAGCGAGGGCAG
>JAWWPV010000014.1:0-14886 GCA_033854775.1 Trebonia sp. | reverse complement strand
CGGGGTACCCGTCGCCCTCCCGGAGCGGTCGATCTTCGTAGCGTCCGCAGTCCGGGAGGCCGACCGGGTGTCCTGCATGGCATTCCGGGTTACCTGAGTGGCATGACTAGATTCTTGTCCGGTTTATCTGGTGAGTGATTCACGCTGGGCATGACGGGCAGTCCGGCCTGGTACCGATCACAAGCTGTCAACAGAATGACACCAGCAACGTTCTGCTCGGCGAGCGCGTGCCATCGGCGGCGAAACTACTTGGTCGGGGGATGTGGCCGATCGCCCGTCGCGGAAGCATGACAAGAGTCGGGCCCGCGCGACACCACGTGATGGCTGTCGGGCACTGTCCCGCTCAGTGCCGGGAAGCCGCCAGGGCGCGCCCTGGACCGGAAAGCGGTATTTCGCCCGGAGGTCCGCAAGAAACAAGAGATCAGAACAGCAACGAGGAGGAAGCATGGCTCGTGACCTCAGCGGCATGCGTGTCGCCATCCTCGCCACCGACGGCGTCGAACGGGTCGAGCTCGAACAGCCGCGCGGCGCCCTGTACGGCGCGGGCGCCGAAACCGAACTGCTGTCGATTCATTCCGGCGAGATCCAGGCCCGGCAGTTCGACCTGGTCTCGGCCGGGACGTTCGAAGTCGACAAGCTCGTCACCGACGCCTCCCCCGATGACTACGCGGCGCTGCTGCTGCCCGGCGGCACCGTCAACCCCGACCAGCTGCGGATCAACGCCGACGCGGTGGCGTTTGTCAAGGCCTTCGCCGAGACGGGCAAGCCTATAGCCGCGATCTGCCACGGCCCGTGGACGCTGATCACGGCGGGCGTCGTCAAGGGCCACCGGCTTACCTCGTGGCCTAGCCTGCGGGATGACCTGCGCAACGCCGGCGCCGAACCTGTCGACGAGGAAGTCGTCGTCGACGGCCAGTTCACCACCAGCCGATCCCCCGCCGACCTGCCCGCCTTCTGCCCAGCAATCGTCGAGCAGTTCGCCGGCAGTCGGGTACTGGGCTAAGCGCTCCCGCCATCTCGGCTGTAGCACGGGATTCATCAACATTTAGGAGATTCATCGTGAAAGCTGTGGTATATCGCGGGCCTCGCCAGGTCAGTGTCGATGAGGTGCCGGACGCCCGTATCGAAAAGCCCACCGACGCGCTGGTCCGGATCACCGCGACCAACATCTGCGGGTCGGACCTGCACATGTACGAGGGCCGCACCGACTTTGAGGAGGGCCGCATCTTCGGCCACGAGAACGTCGGGGAGGTCATCGAGGTCGGCGACGCGGTCGACAAGGTCAAGGTCGGCGACATGATCTCGGCCCCGTTCAACGTCGCCTGCGGGCACTGCCGCAACTGCGAGGAACAGCGCACCAACTACTGCCTGCGCGCCAACAAGCCCGGCATCGCCGGGGCCGCCTACGGGTTCGCCGACATGGGCCCCTGGCAGGGCGGCCAGGCCGAGCTGCTGCGCGTGCCGTGGGCCGACTTCAACGCCCTGGTCCTGCCCGAGGACGCCCGCGACAAGCAAGACGACTACGTGATGCTGTCCGACATCTTCCCCACCGGCTGGCACGCGGTGAAAATGTCCGGGCTGCAGCCCGGCGAGACCATCGTCATCTACGGCGGCGGCCCGGTCGGGAACATGGCCGCCCTGTCGGCCATCACCATGGGCGCCGCAAAGGTCATGGTCGTCGACCGCCACCCCGACCGGCTGCGGCTGGCCCAGCAGATCGGCGTGATCCCCATCGACGACTCCCAGGGCTCTCCGGCCGAGCAGGTCATGGAGCAGACAAATGGGCTGGGCGCCGACCGCGGCGCCGAATGCGTCGGCTACCAGGCCCACGACCCCCAGGGCCACGAGGACAACTCCCTGACCCTCAACGAGCTGGTGCAGTCAGTGCGGTTCACCGGCGGGATCGGCACCGTCGGCGTGTACGTCCCCGAAGACCCCGGCGGCCCCGACGACCTCGCCAAACACGGCAAGACCCGGTTCGACTTCGGCGAGTTCTGGTTCAAGGGCCAGGTCATGGGCACCGGCCAGTGCCCGGTCAAGCGCTACAACCGCTACCTGCGCAGCCTCATCCACGAAGGCAAGGTCACGCCCTCCTGGATCGTCTCCCACGACCTGCCTCTCGACCAGGCACCCGACGCCTACAAGCACTTCGACGCCCGCGAAGAAGGCTGGACCAAAGTCGTCCTGCACCCGAACCAGGCCGGGTGACATGCCGGGGATCCAAAACTCAGGCAGGGGCTGGCCGATTAACGAGATGAGTGACTTGGACCAGGACTAGCCCGGCCGCCCGGGCCGGCCGGATGCATGCGTCCATGGCAAGCCCGTGGTGCGAGCTCGCCTAGTAAGGGAGAGCTGATGATCGCAGCAGAGACGATTAACCGCATCATCCAGTTCCATGGAGACGGCCTGCCGGTGGTCTCCCTGTATGTGCCGGTCGGCCTGGGGGTCAGCCGGAGGGAAGTTCATTCGCGGGTGACGAGCCTTGTTGACCAGCTCGAGCCTCTGGCCAAGGATCGCTCGGCCGAACATGAGCGGCGAATGTCCTTGCGCGCCGACATCGAGCGCATCAAGGAGCGGCTCGGCGAGGAGCGCTGGCAGCCCGGGACGATCGCTATCTTCTCCTGCAGCGAACGCGGCCTGTATGAGGAGATCTCGTTGCCCCGGCGGGTGCGGGACCGGATCGTGGTGGATGAGACGGCGTTCGCGCGTCCCATGCTTGCCGTGCTCGATGAGTATCACCGCAGCTGCGTCGTTGTGATCGATAAGGCCTCGGCCCAGGTGTGGGAGCTCTACCTGGACGAGATGCGCGATCTGACGAGGGTCAGGGACCGGGTGCTGCGCAAGCGCGACTACGCCGCGGGCCTCGCTGAGGACCGTGTGCGTAACAAGGCGGACGAGCTGAGCAAGTGGCACTACCGCCGTGTGGTGGAGACGCTTGACGAGCTGCTCCGTGTCGGCGGATACGACCTGCTGATCATCGGCGGCCACGACTACGAAGTTCCTGCGTTCCAAGATTTCCTCACCCACGACCTCCGTGGCCGTGTCGCCGGGTCTTTCAGCATCGACCCGACCACGGCGCCGCTTGCTGAGGTACGGCCGAACGCGGACTCCATAGTGCAGCGCTACGAGCGTGCCGAGAAACAGCGGCTGGTCGCGGAGGTCCTGGAGAGGTCCGCGGCGGGCGGGCTGGCTACCGTCGGCCTCGGCACGTGCCTGTGGGCAGGCAGCGCGGCGGCGATCCAGAAACTGCTTGTCCAGGAAGGCGCGACTGCTCCTGGCGTGGTGTGCGATCAGTCGGGCTGGCTGGCGATCGAGGGCGACACCTGCCCGGTATGCGGGAATCCGACGCGGCGCGCGCCGGACGTCATCGATGAGCTCGTGGAGGCCGTGATCGCCGAGGGCGGCTCGATCAATCACGTCGAAGCCGACACGGAACTCAAGGACCACACAGTGGCTGCGACGTTGCGGTTCCCGCTGCCGCCGATGACATAGCCGTGCGGCTGACCGGGCAATTCACCGCGGACCGTCAGCGGCGATGCGGCCGGACAGGTCTGACGACAGACCCAGCCCGATCCTGGCCGTCACGACGCCACTTTCGACCCGGAATTTTCGATGTTCAGTGTCGTGTGCACGGTACGCGCGGAGTGCCTGGAGTATTCCCTGCGCCATGGGTCCGATTTCGGAGTGTACGGAGTGTGGGGCGGGATGGTTGAAGGCGAACGCCGCTTGCTGCGCCGCAGGTGGCTGGGCGGCACCCGTGTCACGGAATTCCTCCAGGGCGCGCCATTGACACGATCAGATCAGATCATGCCAACCGCGCCGGGTCCGGAGGTTCAGGCACGGTCAAGGCGAGCGAACCGCCGCACAAGGACCAAGGCGATGGACAGCGCGACCACGACGCCGGCGTTGACGCCCAGTTCGGTCATCGTGCGGACCAGTGGCGTCTGCCGGCCAACTAGCGACAGCTCGGCCCCGACCGTGAGGATGTCCCTAGTCGCTGAGATGATACCGATCACGAGGAACGGCTGGAGCTGGAAGCCGCCTCCTTCCAGCCGCGCGACGATTGTCCTGACCAGCTCGAGGATGACCACGATGAAAAGCGCGTCGTTGACGCCTTGGGTGATTGTCACTGCGAACTGCTCGCCGTGAGGTACCAGGACCAGGTCGTGCACGCCGCGGACGAAGACGATGACGGCGATCACGACCAGGGCCACGGCGATGGCCATGAATGCGATGCTCTCGGCTTGCACCAGGCCGCGAAGCAGCCACCTGGATAGTTTTCCATGCACCGGGGGTGGCTGGGGCAGCCCCTCGTCGTCGACGGAGCGCGGCTCTGATCTCTTTGGCACCGCACTTCCGACGTCGGCCCCCGTACGAGCGTCCGGGGGCGTCATGACTCTACGCGCATTGCCGTGATCCCGGGGGTTCCTGCCGTGCAGGCATAGGGTGTCGGCTTGCGGGCACTGCAACGATGGAATGGGTTACGGAGTGACGTCGAGATAACTCTCGACGTTGGCAATGCCTGGTGCGAATGTGGCCACCGCCCTCGCTGCGTTCGCCTCGTTCGTCGAGCGGACGTGGCCGTAGAGCTTGGCGGGTGGCCGGAAACCGCGACGCTGATGTGGCGGGTGTCCACCCTGGCCTCGCGCTTAAAGGCCTTTTCTCTGATCTGCCTGTCAGCTTTCATCGGGCTACCCCTTGCGGAGATGCGCTTACCCGGCTTTTAACGTTAAGCCCAGGGGACACGCAGCCACATCACATGTTGGGGTAGCGATCCGGGTCCTCGAACATCAGGTGGCACTCGACCATTCCACCCGGCGCCACGCACCAGCGGGGTGAAGGCCGCCACCGGCCCAGGCCCGAGGGTCCGATTAGCGCGAAATGGCTGTCCATGACATCCACGTGGATCCGCCGGGACGCGGCCGCTGACCCGCACGGGCCGCGAGCACGATACCGGGCGTTCGGCACTGGCGGGTTCCTGGACTAGGGGTCTATTCGCTGCTGGTCTTTTCACCCGTGCTCTCCTCTGGCACGATCGTGACCGGGCACCGGGCCTTGACCAGGACGTATTGGCTGACCGTACCGGGCACCGCGGAACTGCCCGGGTGGGCGGCCAGCACGATGAGCTCCGCATGCGCCTCGCGGGCCGCCTCGATGATCACGCGTCCGGCAAGCCCCGCCGAGACGCGTACCTTGGCCTGCCCGGCTTCATCACCGAGTTCATGGTCGACCGTGGCGCGCAGTTCCGCCTCCGCGGTGGCCTGCTCTTCCCCCTGGGTGTGCATTGCGGCGCCCGGGAAGCCGCCCACAGGGCCGAGCGGCAGTTCATATGCGGACACCGCGACGAGGGACGCTTGCCGCCAGCGGGCTTCCTGTGCAGCGAGCCGCAGCGCCGCCTTGGATGCCTCAGAGCTGTCCACTCCCACGATAACGGTCATGTTCATCCACTCCTCTGCTTGCCGGAGCCAACTTCGGTGAGGGGTGGCGCGATCGCCTCCAGGGACTTGCCCTCGGCATTGATCCCGAACATGGCCTCGACCACGCCGCCGATGATCATGATGCCGCCGCCGACCAGGTATCCGATGGCCAGGCTGGCCCGGTTCGTGCCGTTGCCGATCAGCGCGCCGTAGAAAGCCGGCCCGACGGCGCCGACGATCTGGGCTATCGCGAAGAAGACCGCGAGCGCTTCGGCCCTGATCTCGATCGGGAAGATCTCGCTGACCGTCAGGTAGCCGGCGCTCGCCCCGGCGGAGGCGAAGAAGAAGATGATGATCCAGATGAAGGTCTGCCCCCCGGCCGACAGGATCCCCGCGGCGAACAGCCAGGCGCTGAAGGCGAGCATGGCCCCCGATATCAGGTACGTGCCGGAGATCATCTTCTTGCGCCCTAGGGTGTCGAACAAGTGGCCGAGCACCAGCGGGCCGGCCAGGTTGCCGACCGCGAATGCGAGGCCGTACAGCGGGACCGCGTTGTTGCTGACGTGGTAGAACTTCGTGAGCACCAGCGCGTAGGTGAAGAAGATCGCGTTGTACAGGAACGACTGCGTGATCATCAGCGTCGCGCCCAGGATGGCCCGCTTGGGGTACTGGCGGAATGCCACGCGCAGCAGCGTGAGGTATCCGTAGCGTCTCTCGGGCACAATGGTGATGGCGGCGCCCTCTGGGACCGGGTCGAGATGCTGCCCGTCCCTGAGCGCGGCTTCCTCGATGCGGCGGACGGCCTCCTCGGCCTCCTGCACGCGACCGTGGGTGATGAGCCAGCGTGGGCTTTCCGGGAGATTGCGCCGGATGAAGATGATCACGAACGCGAGGGCCGGGCCGACCAGGAAGCAAATGCGCCATCCTTCGCTCGTTCGCAGCGTGCTGAGCAGCAGGAACGTCGCGAACGTGCCAATGATCGCGCCGAGCCAGTAGGTGCCGTTGATCCACACGTCGGTGCGCCCCCGGTACCGCGCGGGCATCATCTCATCGATCGCCGAGTTGATGGCCGAGTACTCGCCGCCGATGCCCATGCCAGCGATGACGCGGGTCGCGTAGAGGTAGACGATCCAGCCTGACCCCTTCGGGGTAAGAGCGGTCAGGCCGGTGCCGACCAGGTAGACCGCGAGGGTCCACGTGAATAGCTTGCGGCGCCCGAGCGTGTCGGACATCCGCCCGAACGCCAGCGCCCCGATCACCTGGCCGATGAGGTAGAGGGTGCCGATCGAGGCGGCTTGCGCCGTGCTCAGGTTCAGCGTGTTGGTCTGGGTCAGTTTGCTGGTTACCGAGCTGGCGATCGTGATGGACAGGCCGTCGAGGACCCAGGCGGCGCCGAGCCCGAGAACCAGGCGGGTATGGAACGGCGTCCAGCGGAGCCGGTCGAGCCGCGCCGGGATAGTACTGCGGATCGGCTGTTGCGGCCTCTCGGCGACGGTTGCCATCCGGAACCCCGCTCCCCTTTAGTGAGCGGCCCTGCGGCATAGGGCCGCTGCATATTCCTGGGACGCTAGCCAGGCGCGGTGCGTTCGGCATCCCCCAACTGGTTAGCTCAGCGGGCTGCGCAACCAGGCGACGACACTGGCGGACGTCAGTGCGGCGACGCTTGGTCGGCCTGCTCAGCGTCGGCCTGCTCGATACCCAGTTCCGCCACGAGCTCGGTCCTCGCCTGCATCATCTGCTCCCGTGCCGCGGGATCGGCGGCGGGGTACTTGGGGTCGATCGCGTGCAGCGCCCGTACCAGAATCGCCGCGGTTGCCAGGCGGCCGAACCATTTGTGATCGGCCGGCACTACGTACCACGGCGCCCACTTCGTGCTTGTCTGGCTCAGCATGATGTCGAAGGCCTGCTGGTATTCGTCCCAGTGGCGCCGCTCCCGCACATCACTGGGCGAGAACTTCCAGTTCTTATCCGGATGGTCGATACGCTTGAGGAAGCGCTTGGCCTGCTCCCGCCTGGACAAGTTCAGCATGACCTTGACGATGTGAATACCGTTGTCGGCCAGGTACCGTTCCCAGTTGTTGATCTCCCGGTAGCGCCGCTCCCAGATTTCCCCCCCGGCGCCGGGCATCCGTTCCGCGGCGAGCAGTTCCTGATGGACCCGGACGACGAGCACTTCCTCGTAGTGGGACCGGTTGAAGATGCCGATCCGGCCCCGCCCGGGCAGGGCGCGCTGGTACCGCCAGAGGAAGTCGTGGTCCAGCTCCTCGGCGGAGGGTTGTTTGAAGGCGCGAACCTCCACTGCCTGCGGGTTGACACCGCTCATCACGTGCTTGATGGTGCTGTCCTTGCCGGACGCGTCGAGTCCCTGCAGAACCAGGAGCACGCCGTGCGTGTCCTGGGCGGCGAGCCGGTCCTGGTACTCGGCAAGGAGATCCACGCCGTCGGCGACCAGGTCGGCGGCCTGCTGACGGGTCACCTGGCCGGTGTAGCCCGGATCGTGATCACGGCTCAGCCTGACGGTGCTGCCCGGAGGCACCATGAGCGGTTCGATGAGGTCGGTCATGAAACGAAGACGCTTGTCCATTCACCTAAGATGCCGCAACGGCGGCTGCGTGACACCCGGGGACTACCCGAACGAAGGATGCGCGCGCACCGACCGCCGGGGAAGCTAGGAAGCTGGCGAGCAGTGGCTGCTCGGACCGCGCATTCGCGCAGGCCAGGCTGAGTAGTCCCCACGGGAAGGAGTATCGATGAGCGGAAGGCCGACAGCGGCGGCCGCGGGCAAGATAGACGTCGGCGGCGACCTCACTGTGAACCGGCTGGGGTTTGGCGCCATGCGGATCACGGGCCCGGGGATCTGGGGGGATCCGCCTGACCGAGACCGCGCCAGGGCGGCGCTGCGGCGGGCCGTGGAGCTCGACGTCACCTTTATCGACACCGCCGACTCCTACGGGCCGGAGGTCAGCGAGCGGCTGATTGCGGAGACGCTGCACCCGTATCCCGACGAACTGGTGATCGCGACGAAGGGCGGCCTGGTGCGGCCGGGGCCGGGGCTGTGGGAGCCGGACGGCCGCCCGGAGCACCTGCGCCAGGCTTGCGAGGGTAGCCTGGCCCGGCTGCGCCTGGACCGGATCGACCTGTACCAGTTCCACCGGCCGGACCCGAAGGTGCCCGTCGCGGAGTCGATCGGCGCGCTTGCCGAGCTGAAGGACGAGGGCAAGATCCGTCACATCGGGGTGTCGAATTTCTCCGAGGATCAGCTGCGTGAGGCGGAGCGGGTGTCCCCGGTCGTGTCGGTGCAGAACCGCTACAACGTCACCGACCGGACCTCCGAGGCGATGGTGGACCTGTGCGAGCAGGAGATGCTGGTGTTCCTGCCGTGGGCGCCGATCGTCGAGGCCGACGCCAGCCAGCCCATCCTCGACGCTGCCAGGCGCCACGGGGTGAGCCCGCGTCAGGTGGCGCTGGCTTGGCTGCTCGCGAGGTCGCCGCAGATCCTGCCGATTCCAGGCTCCGGTTCGCCGGAGCATGTCGAGCAGAACGTCGCGGCCGCGATCATCGATCTGGACCCGGCGGAAATCCGCGCAATCACCGGGGCCGCGTGATGTTCAGCCGCGGACCGGCAGCGGCCCGCCGGCCGTACCCAAGAACTACCTAGTTTGATGATGTGCCGTCCGCCGCCCCTGGCAAGCATGGGGATATGCGCAGGACGAGAGGACGGCGAGCATGACGGTAGCGACCGATCCGCACGTGAGCCTGGTTCGCGCGGTGACACCGCGGACGCCTGAGGGCTGCGAGGAGTGCCTGGCTCTCGGGTCCCCGTGGGTGCACCTGCGCCTGTGCCTGACCTGCGGGCACGTGGGCTGCTGCGATTCCTCGCCGCTACGGCACGCCCGCGGGCACGCCTTCGCGCACGGGCACCCGATCGTTCAGTCGTTCGAGCCGGGCGAGTCCTGGCGCTGGTGCTATGTCGACGAAGCCTACGTCTGACCCCTGCGACGATGTCGCTGAGACCCCCGATCTGCAGGGGGCGTATCCCCGGCTGAGCGACGCCCAGATCGCCGCACTCGCCAGCCAGGGCCAGCGCCGCGCTACAGACTCCGGGGAGATCCTGTTCCGTGAAGGTGACAGGAACTGCGACTTCTTTGTTGTCCTGGGCGGGAAAGTGGCTTCCATCGCGGGGCACGGGACGCGCGAGGAGCGCGTCATCAGCGTGCATGGTCACGGCCGGTTCCTTGGCGAGCTGAGCCTGCTGACTGGCGAGGGGTCGTTCTACACCGCCCTGACGCTGGACGCGGGTGCGGTGCTCGCGGTACCCGTTGCCCGGCTCAGGGAACTGTTTGCCCGCGATCCCGCGTTCGGCGACCTCATCCTGCGCGCCTACCTGCTGCGCCGCTCCATTCTGATCGGGCTTGGCGTCGGCCTGCGCGTCGTCGGCTCACGGTACTCACCGGATACCAGGCGGGTCCGGGACTTCGCGGCCAGGAACCGGATCCCGGTCCGGTGGCTGGACCTGGAGACCGACCCGGCCGCCGAGGCTATGCTTGCGCAGCTCGGCGTGACACCCGACGACACTCCGGTCGTGATCGTCTACGGGCGGCTGCTCCGCAACCCCAGTAATTCCGAACTGGCCGCCGCGATCGGACTCCCGGCGCCGAGCACGGAGCAGGCCGGCTGCGACATGCTCGTGGTCGGGTCAGGGCCGGCGGGCCTGTCCGCCGCCGTGTACGCCGCCTCCGAAGGCATGCGAGTGACCGCCCTGGACGGCGTGGCCACCGGAGGCCAGGCCGGGACCTCATCGCGGATCGAGAACTACCTCGGATTCCCCTCTGGTATCTCCGGCGCCGAGCTCGCGGACCGGGCGGTGCTCCAGGCGGAGAAGTTCGGTGCCCGGTTCGCCGTGCCGGCCGAGGCCACCTCCATCGAGCGGGACGGCGGTAACTACCGTATTCACCTCGCGGACGGGACCTCGCTGACGAGCACGTTGGTGGTCATCGCCACCGGTGCCAGGTACCGTCGGCTCGACGTGCCGCGCCTGGACGATTTCGAGAAGGCGAGCGTCTACTACGCCGCATCGCAGGCCGAGGCGCTGATGTGCCACGGCGACCCAGTCGCGATCGTCGGCGGCGGCAACTCGGCGGGGCAGGCGGCGGTCTTCCTTTCCGCGCACGCCGCCAGCGTCACGCTCATAGTTCGCGAGCACGATCTGGGCGAGCACATGTCGCGCTACCTCATCGACCAGGTCACACAGCTCCCGAACGTGCATGTCATGGTGGACACCGAGGTGCGGGAGCTGCACGGCGGCCAGGCGCTGGAAGCGATCACCGTCGCCGGCGGCCGTACCGGCACGCGGCGCGTCCTCGCGGCGCGCGCGCTCTTCGTCTTCATCGGGGTCGCACCGTGCACAGGCTGGCTGGGCTGCCTGGTTGACCTTGACGGCCACGGCTTCGTCCGGACCGGGGCCAGCGTGCTGCCCGGTCCGGACGGTTCCCTGGCCGGAACAGGGCCCTTGCCGCTGGAGACCAGCCGGCCCGGCGTCTTCGCCGTCGGCGATGTCCGCAGCGGCTCGGCCAAACGAGTCGCCGTGGCCGTGGGCGAGGGCGCGATGGCCATCCGGCTCGCCTTCGAAAGAACCCGGACGGCACAGGGACTGTGAGAGGGAGTCACGCATATGACCACGATTTCGCGGAGCTATCACTCTGCTCGCTGGCGTCGCGATGCCCGCGGTGTGAGGGGGCAACGGCCATGCCGGTGATGGGCTTCACCAAGTTCGAGCGCTTCTTCCGGGCCGCGGGCGGCGTCACCATCGACCGGGACGACGCCAAGCGCTACCTCGATTTCGTCAACGACGCGATCTACGACCTGCTGCTGATGGGGCAGGCGGCCGCGCGGGCCAACGTCCGCGACATCGTCGAGCCCTGGGACCTGCCGGTGACCAAGGGGCTGCAGGAGAGCATGCACACGTTCGACCGCATCGAAGAGGAAGTCGAGCTTGGGCCCATCCTTGAATCCCTCGCGGCTCGTCCACCGCTCGACTACGCGCTCAGCGAGGAGACGCAGGCCCGGCTGCCGCGGCTCTTCGGCGGCATCAGCGTGGCCCTGGCCAGGACCTTCAAGCTCCTTGACGCCGACAAGAAGGCCGTGCACAGCGAGGAATGGGAACGCGCGTTCAGCATCTTCCGGCTGCTGATCTGAACGTTTCGGTTCCGCTGTCTCAGGACTACCAGGATGGAGGATGTGCCCGCCTCCGCGGACGGGAAGCGTAGTCACTGAAGGTACCCGACAGTCACGTTCTCAGCCATTCTCAGTCACAGGAGGCCAGCCATGGCAATGCTCCCGGTCCGCCGCAGCGGAGGGCGGAACGTCACCATCGTCAACCCGTCCCGCGAGTTCGAGGACATCTACGACCGCATGGGCCAGCTGATGAACCTCGCCTTCGGCCTGCCCCCCGTCGGCGTGGCCGACGGGCCCTGGATCCCGCTCGCCGACCTGTCCGAGACCGACGACGCCTACGTGGTCGAGGTCGATGTGCCCGGAGTGCGCAAAGACCAGGTAGAGATCCAGCTTCAGGACCGGGAGCTGATCATCACCGGCGAGATCCCCGAGTCCGAGCATGGCCGCCGTCACCGCCGCTCCCGCCGCACCGGCGGGTTCGAGTTCCGCACGTACCTGCCTGGTGACGTCAACGCCGACGCGGTGAGCGCGCAGCTCACCGACGGGGTCCTGACGGTGACCATTCCGAAGTCAGAGGCAGCGAAGCCGCACCAGATCAAGGTCGCCGGCTGACCAACCCGATCCCGACGCCGCGGTGGCGAGAGCGCTGCGGGGCCGCAGCTCTAACAGGAGGTATCGATGGCAGTCGCAGTCGGCATCGACCTTGGCACCACCAACTCTGTGATCGCGGCAACGGTGGACGGCCAGCCAACCGTGATACCGAACGCCGAGGGGTCGCGGACGACTCCCTCGGTGGTGGCCTTTACGCCGCAAGGCGAGCGCCTGGTGGGGCAGATCGCCCGGCGGCAGGCGATTCTGAACCCTAAGGGGACGATCTACTCCGCGAAGCGGTTCATCGGGCGGCGCTACGACGAGGTCGCCAGCGAGGTGAACGCCGTGTCGTTCGACGTGGTCTCCGGGCCAGACGGTGCCGTGCGGTTCAAGATCGAGGGCAGGCTGTACGCGCCCGAGGAAATCTCCGCCCTCGTGCTCCGCAAGCTTGCCGAGGACGCGTCGAAATTCCTCGGCGAGCGGGTCACCGAGGCGGTCATCACGGTGCCGGCGTACTTCAACGACGCGCAGCGCCAGGCGACCAGGGACGCCGGCCGCATCGCCGGCCTGGAGGTGCTCCGCATCATCAACGAGCCGACGGCTGCGGCGCTGGCCTACGGCCTGGACAAGAAAAGCAACGAGACGGTCCTGGTCTTCGACCTGGGCGGCGGAACCTTCGACGTGAGCATCCTCGACATCGGCGAAGGCGTGGTCGAGGTGCGGGCGACCGCGGGCGACACCCACCTGGGCGGGGACGACTTCGACCGCCGCATCGTCGACCACCTGGCCGACGAGTTCCAGCGCGACAACGGCATCGACCTGCGGGCCGACCCGCAGGCGCTGCAGCGCCTCTTCGAAGCGGCCGAGAAGGCGAAGGTAGAGCTGTCCGCGGTCACCCAGACCACCATCAGCCTGCCGTTCATCACCGCTGACGCCACTGGGCCCAAGCACCTCAACACGACGCTGATGCGCTCGACCTTCGAGGAGATCACCAGGGACCTGATCGAGCGCACGACGGGCCCGGTCCGGCAGGCGATGGCCGACGCCAAGCTCACGGACGCCGATATCGACGAGGTGATCCTGGTGGGCGGCGCCACCCGGATCCCGGCCGTGCAGAACCTGGTCCGCCGGCTGACCGGCGGCAAGGACCCCAACATGACCGTGAACCCGGACGAGGTGGTCGGCGTCGGCGCGGCGGTGCAGGCTGGCGTGCTCAAGGGCGAGGTCAGGGATGTGCTGCTGCTCGACGTGACACCGCTGTCGCTCGGCATCGAGACGCTCGGCGGGGTCATGACCAAGATCATCGAGCGCAACACCACGATCCCGGCCCGCCGCACCGAGGTCTTCAGCACCGCCGAGGACAACCAGTCAGCGGTCGATGTCGTGGTCCTGCAGGGGGAGCGGGAGCGGGCCGCGGACAACCGGGTGCTCGGCCGGTTCCGGCTGGAGAACATCCGTCCCGCGCCGCGGGGCAACCCGCAGATCGAGGTCACCTTCGACATCGACGCGAACGGGATCCTGAACGTCTCCGCCCGGGACAAGGACACCGGGACCGAGCAGCGGATCACGATCACCGAGACCTCCAACCTGGATCAGTCCGAGGTGGAGCAGATGATCGCCGACGCCGAGCGGCACCGTGACGAGGACCGGCGGCTGCGCGAGCTCACCGACGCCCGCAACGAACTCGACGCCGCCACTTACCAGGTCGAGCACCAGCTGGCCGAACGCGGGGAATTGCTCCCGGTGCACGTGAAGGCACGGGCGGAAAACGCGGCCGCCGATGCCAGGCAGGCGCTCAAGGAAGAGGGGTCGCTTGACCGGCTCCGGAACGTGACCACCGAACTGCGGCAGGTCAGCCAGGAACTCGCCGCGGCGGGTACCGGCCCCGGCCCGCAGGCCGGCCCTGGTCCACAAGCCGGCCCCGGCCCGGCCGGCGGCGGTGACGATGACGTGATCGACGCCGAGTTCACGCCTACCGAGTGAGGCTGCCGGTGAACCAGACACCAGGAAACGGCGTGGCGGGAAACGGCGCGGGGCTTGACCCGCACGCCGACCCGCCGGGCGCCGTCTCGCACGATGCCGCCAGCGCGGAAACCACGGAGCCGGAGGGCGCGGGTGCCGCCGACACGATCGCCGATCAGGCGGCCCGGATCGCCGGTCTTGAGGATGCACGCCTGCGCGCCCTGGCTGATCTCGAGAACATGCGCAAGCGATGTGCCGCGCAGATCCGCCGCGCCGAGGAGGAGGCCAGGGCCGCCGTGGCCAGGCAGTGGCTGGCCGTGATCGACAGCCTCGATCTCGCGCTCGCGCACGCCACGGCCGACCCGGCCACCATCGTCGACGGGGTCAAGGCGGTCCGGGGACAGGCCCTCGGCGTACTGGCCGGCCTGGGCTTCCCGCGCCGTGACGACCGCGGCGCCAGGTTCGACCCCAGCCGCCACGAGGCGGTCGCGACCCGGCCCGACCCCGGCGCCGAGGCGGACATAGTCGCCGAGGTCGTCCGGCCCGGCTATGGCGAAGGAGACCGCCAGCTGCGGCCCGCGCAGGTAGTGGTAGCCAGGCCGGGCTGATGGCAGGCCAGGACTTCTACCAGGTCCTGGGCGTGCCAAGGAACGCCGACCAGGACGAGATCCAGCGTGCCTACCGGAAGCTGGCCCGCACCTACCATCCGGACGTCAACTCCGACCCGGCCGCCGAGGACCGG
>JAWWPV010000013.1:0-4117 GCA_033854775.1 Trebonia sp. | reverse complement strand
GCACGAGCCGCTGCACGCCCGAGTGGTAGTCGTACTGGAGCACCCACCAGTCCAGGCCGTTCGTCTCTGACCACTCGCTACCCTGGCCGAACGCCGACCCCAGGACGCGCAACTGCTTGCCCGGGTGCGCCCACATGTCGCCGAACAGCGCGCGCAGCCCGGCGAACTGGCGCCACTCGTCGCCAGGCATCTTGCGCAGCAGCGAGGCCTTGCCGTGCACGACCTCGTCGTGCGACAACGGCAGGATGTAGTTCTCAGAGAACGCGTACACCATGGAGAACGTGATCTCGTTGTGGTGGTACTGCCGGTAGATCGGGTCGAGCCTGAAGTACTCGAGCGTGTCGTTCATCCAGCCCATGTTCCACTTGAACCCGAAGCCGAGCCCGCCCAGGTGCACCGGCCGCGACACGCCAGGCCAGGCCGTCGACTCCTCGGCGATCATCATGATCCCCGGCACCCGCTTGTAGCAGGTCGCGTTGACCTCCTGAAGGAACGCGATCGCTTCGAGGTTCTCCCGTCCGCCGTGGATGTTGGGCGTCCACTCCCCGTCGCGCCGCGAGTAGTCCAGGTACAGCATCGAGGCGACCGCGTCGACCCGCAGCCCGTCGATGTGGAATTCCTCGAGCCAGTAGATGGCGTTGGCGACGAGGAAGTTCCGCACCTCGGAGCGGCCGAAGTTGAACACGAGCGTGCCCCAGTCCGGGTGCGACCCGAGCCGGGGGTCGGAGTGCTCGTACAGGTGGGTACCGTCGAATTCCGCGAGCGCCCAGGAGTCGCGCGGGAAGTGCGCGGGCACCCAGTCGACGATGATGCCGATCCCCGCCTGGTGCAGCGTGTCGATGAGGAAGCGGAAGTCGTCGGGGGCGCCGAACCGGGAGGTCGGCGCGTAGTACGAGGTGACCTGGTACCCCCACGACCCGCCGAAGGGATGCTCGGCGACCGGCAGGAACTCCACGTGCGTGAACCCGATGTCGGTCACGTACGCGGCGAGCTCGACGGCGAGCTCACGGTAGGACAGCCCTGGCCGCCACGACCCGAGGTGCACCTCGTAGACGGACATCGGGCTGGACTGCGGCTGCCGCCCGGCCCGCTCCGCGAGCCAGTCGGCGTCATTCCACGTGTAGTCCGACTGGTACACCACCGACGCGGTGGCCGGGGGGGTCTCCGCCAGGGCGGCCATCGGGTCGGCCTTCTCCCGCCAGGCTCCGTCGGGACCGCAGATGGAGAACTTGTACCTGGTGCCTGGCGCGACGCCGGGCACGAACAGCTCCCAGACCCCCGCGCCGCCGAGCGACCGCATGGGGTGGGCCCGCCCGTCCCAGAAGTTGAAGTCACCGAGGAGCCGGACGCCGCGCGCGTTCGGCGCCCAGACGGCGAACGCGGTGCCCGTCTCACCCTGGCCGATCTCGATGAACCGCGCGCCGAGCGCGTGCCACAGCTGCTCGTGCCGCCCCTCGCCGATCAGGTACAGGTCAAGCTCGCCAAGCGTCGGCAGGTGCCGGTACGGGTCGTCCTGCAGCTTCGGGTCGCCGTTGACGTAGGCAACTTCAAGCCGGTAGTCCCGAACGGATTCGGCTTCCCCTGGCACCATCACCTCGAACACGCCGAGGTGGCGGTGCGTCATCGGGAACTTGCTGCCGTCAGGCAGCACTGCGGCGACGGAGGCGGCGAGCGGGCGCAGTGCCCTGATCGTCACGCCTTCGCCGGGCACGGCGTGTGCGCCGAGCACTGAGTGCGGGTCGTGGTGCTGGCCCGCGACAAGTCGCTCGATCTCCCCGAGGGAGACCGTCTCGTTTTTCGATAGCACCTTTAGAACTCTGCCAGTGAGTCAAGCGGGATGGGCAGCCAGGACGGACGGTGCCTGGCCTCGTACAGCACTTCATAAACTGCCTTGTCCAGCTGCAAGGCACGCAGCAGGACCTGGTTGGCCACCGGGTCGACCCCGCCGGCCTCGGCGTACCCGACGCAGAACGCGCTGGCGTTCCTGCGCACCCAGTCGCGCGCGGCGTCGCTGAGCGCGGCCTGACCGGGATGCACGATGAGCTGGTGGCGGGCCGCGTAGTCGAAGGAGCGGAGCAATCCCGCGACATCGCGCAGCGGGGAAGAGCGGGCCCGGCGCTGCGCGAGCGGCGTGGCGGGCTCGCCTTCGAAGTCGAGTACCACCCAGCCGGTCTCGGTGCGCAGCACCTGGCCCAGGTGGTAGTCACCGTGCACGCGCTGCACCGGGAAGGGCCCGCTGAGCTTGGCTAGCTCGGAGAAGGCGTCGCTGATCATGTCGACGTGCTTGGCGAGTTCTGGCACGGCGGCGACGGCCAGGTCGAGCTTGCGGTACATCCGCTCGGTGAGCTCGCCGACCGCGTCCGTGCCGAGTTCGTCGGTGCCGAACGCGACGGCGAGGTCGGCGTGCACCTGGGCGGTGGCGATGCCCAGCCTGCGGGCTTCCCCGGCGAAGTCACCGCCCACGTCGGCCGCGCGCACCTCGCTCGCGGGCGTGCCGTCCGCGGTCCTGTCGTTCTCGTCCCTGTCGCTCGCGTCGCCGACGGCCGCGTACAGGTCCCGCACGCTGGTGGCGGCGAGCGTCCAGCCGTCGGTGGCCAGCCGCAGGTACCTGGACAGGATCGCCAGGCTGGTGGGCGCGCCCTCCAGCCTGGTCTCCATCCAGCCGAGCGGCTCGGCCACCTGAGGCGAGCCGAGCCTGGCAAGCGCGGTGGTCACCTCCAGGTCCGGGTTGGGACCGGGAGAGAGCCTGCGGAACACCTTGAGGATGGATTCATCGCCGTAGACGAGGCTCGTGTTGCTCTGCTCGCTGCCGAGCACGAGGCTGTCGAGGCCGGTATCGAAGCGCGCACCGGGGATCGCGCGCATCCGGATCGAGCCGATCTCGGCGCCGGCCGCGATGCCGGCCAGCAGCGGCTTGGTCAGGTCAGCGTCGTGCAGTGCGTCGTAAGCGATCCTGCCGCCCCCGGCTGGGCCGCCGCCCACCGTGCCGATCCTGGCGTGCTTGAGCCGGGCGGGGAGCCGCCGTCGCAGGCCGACGGGCACCTGGTAGTAGTCGACGGCGGTACCGTGCGAGACCGCGACGATCAGGTGCCGGAGCTCAGGATCGCCAGAGACGAGCTCGGTGTCCGCCACGATCGCCAGATCGCGCAGCCCCTGCCCCTTGCCGGCGAACCAGCGCTGGTTACCTAGCCATTTCGCTAGCGCGTCCTCGATCGCCATCCCTGTTCTCTCCCGGGGGGGACGACCCCCCGTACCCCCCGATGTCCGCGCGGCCGGGCCTGATCGCGAAAATCGCGATCTTGTCGGGCCCGGCCGCGCGGACCAAAGCTGCGGGGTATCTCTGTTTCCCTGGAGTATTCCTCCGGAGACGACCCCGGTAGCTCCGGCCCGGGGCTGTGTTGTTACCAGGTAGACAAATTAGAGCACATAACGCTCATCGGTCATGTTCCTCCCTCGCCTGCGGGAGTTGAAACCAGTAGAAGCCATGGCCGGGCAGAGTCAGCAGGTAAGGCAATTCCCCGATGGGCGGGAAGGTGACGCCGCCCATGCACTCGACCGGCGTTACACCCAGGAACCTGCGTAGGTCAAGCTCGACGGGCTGCGGGAACCGTGACAGATTGTTAACACAGAGTATCCGGTCTGTAGCATCGTGCTCGACGGGGGTCCCGTGTTCGCCTTCGATCCGCTGCGCGGCCAGGGTTCCCGCCGCGTCGTACTCGCGGACGAACGCCAGCACGCTTGGGTTGCTGCTGGTGAGTTCGTCGTACGCGCCGAGGCCGAAGACCGGGTGCCGCTTCCTGATCTCGATCATCCGCCTGGTCCAGTGCAGCAGCGACTGCGGGTGACGCTGCTGCGCCTCGACGTTGAGCGCCTGGTAGCCGTAGATGGGGTCCATGACCGGCGGCAGGTACAGCCGCTGCGGATCGGTCAGTGAGAAGCCGCCGTTGCGGTCAGGCGTCCACTGCATCGGGGTGCGCACGCCGTCCCGGTCGCCGAGCCAGATGTTGTCGCCCATGCCGATCTCGTCTCCGTAGTACATGACGGGCGAGCCTGGCAGTGATAGCAGCAGGGCGGTGAACAGCTCAAGCTGGTTGCGGTCGTTGTCGAGGAGCGTGGC
>JAWWPV010000012.1:0-5866 GCA_033854775.1 Trebonia sp. | reverse complement strand
CCCTGTTGAGGTCGGCACCGAGCTTGACGAGCACCTGCGCGGCGACGCCTTCGCCTTCGCGGATCAGCCCGAGCAGGATGTGCTCGGTGCCGATGTAGTTGTGCCCGAGCTGCAGCGCCTCGCGCAGCGAGAGCTCAAGCACCTTCTTCGCACGCGGAGTGAACGGGATGTGGCCCGAGGGCACCCGCTCGCCCTGGCCGATAATCTCCTCAACCTGCCGGCGCACCGCCTCCTGGCTGACGCCCAGCGACTCCAGCGCCCTGGCCGCGACACCCTCACCCTCATGGATCAGGCCAAGCAGGAGGTGCTCGGTGCCGATGTAATTGTGGTTGAGCATCCTGGCCTCTTCCTGAGCCAGGACCACCACCCGCCGCGCCCGGTCGGTAAACCTCTCGAACATTTCTCGTGCCCCCTCACCGAGCGGCCGGCGAGGCAACTGAAATCTTGCTCGTCCCTTCCGCATGCCAGCCCGCGCACCGGGCGACGTTACGCATGCGAATGTCGCACAAGCAAAACATTCCCCCCAGCCAGGGCATTCACCCCAAACGGGGCAGTGTTCCCAGCTACGCCAGGAGCGAACGCCCGCGGCAGACCAGCGAACGCACGGCGGACCAGCGAACGCGGGCCGCGTACAGCCTGCAGATCAGCTGGCTGGGCTTCGGGCTGACTGCGCTGCTGACGATCACGGCGGGCAGGCCCGCGCACGGCAGCGCGCCTGGATGGGCCCGCCGCATTTGCCTGCCCACGCGGGCCCGGAACCGGGTTAGCGCGAGGCCTCGTACTCCTGGCTGATCGTCGCGGGAATAGGGCCGCGCTCGCCACCTCGTGTCCGCGCTGCCTTCGCCCATGCCCCGATTTCCGCACTCCGCATTTCGCGCATGTGGCCGCCAGTCGTCCGCTCCTGCCGAGCGCGACGGCAGGTCCCTTTGGCCCTGACGGAACCACGCTCGGGCTATCGTGACAGGGACAGAGGGGAGCACGGATGTCATCGACGTCAGAGCCTGTGCACCTCAACAATCATCACCGGAACACGCTGCGCCAGATCTTCCAGTATCCCGAGAGCCATAACATCGAGTGGCATTGCGTAGTCTCGCTGCTGGAGGCGGTCGGCTCGGTCGTGGAGAACCACGATGGCACGGTCGCCGCCACTGTCGGATCTGAGACCGAATACTTCGAAGCTCCCGCGCATAAGGACATCGACACCCAGACGGTTGCCGGCCTGCGCCGGATACTGAGCAGCGCCGGCTACGGAACCGGGGCTGGGCACGTGGCCGCCAAGGGCCAGAACGATTGACCGTTGTCAGCCTGCCTGCCGGGCAGCGACAGGTCATCACCCTCGGGACCGGACGGTGAATCGCAGATGGCTTCTGGCAGTTCGGCAGGGTCAGTCTGCTGATCGACGGCCGTGATGATGCGGCGCCCCGGAACGCAGAGCCGGCTCGCGTGATCATCAACGCACACGTCGATGACGCCCGGGCAACCGCCCGGCACCTCGACTGCTTGGGCGTGACCTGGCTGGCCGAGGCCGGGAACCGGGAGCCGGCAGGCGGGTGGTCCGGCACCGTGCTCGACCCGGATGGCAACTACGTCCAGCGCATCGAACTGACCGATGCCTACCGGGTCGCCCGCCGGACGCGCCGGCTGCGAGCAGGCGGCGGCGCGCTGGCAGCCGGCACCTTCGCAACCCGACTGCCGGCGCAGGATCTCGAGCGCGCGACGCGGTTCCATGCCGGGAAACCGGGCCTGCAGCCAGCCGAGACGCCACCGGGCAGTCTGCGCTACCAGTGCGGAAGCGGAAGCTTCTCGCTATTCCAGTCGACAGGCCGACCCTCGGGTGAGCGTTCCCAGATGGGCCGGCAGCTGCCTTCTCGGTGACGTCCTCAAGGATGCTGGAAAAGCCTCAGCGAGTTCGCGGACTTCGAACCGTTCGAGGTTGATGTGCTCCACCCCGGACGCAGACTCCCCGAGAAGCTCGTTCACATCCACGCGCTGGCCCAGCAGCTCGGTACTGACGCCCCGCGGCCGGCCGACGCCCGCAGCGGTCGGCACTTCAACGACGTCTTCCAGCCCCTCGGAGACGACCACGTGCTCGATCTGCTCGCCGACCCTAACCAGGTCGAGCAGATCATGGCCAGCGTCGAAGAGGTCACTCGCACCTATTTCCGCGGGAATGACGACACCGAACTCTGCCCGAAGGATGGGTTCGCGGCGAGCTCTGCCTTCGATCCCGGCACCGACGTTTCGCTGCGACTGCGCCCAGCCTATGGGGCAACCATGCCGGAGCTATATTCCGAGGCTGATCCACTACCCAGATGAGATGAAATATGCGGACGCGTTGCGGAGCTGGGGCAGTCGCCCTAGCCCGCCTACTGGGACGCACCCCCGACAAACCACAACCCACGCGGACGAAAGCGCGCCTCAGACATCGATTTTCCGCGCTGAAGCATATTCAGCCGCGGCCATTCCGAGCGCCTGACGTCCTTGCCGCCATCAAACAAAATGACAATCACGATCTTGGATTTGCGCCGTTCGTACACGCGGTAACTCCAGCCTTGGGCAAGCTCGAACTCTTCGGCGACAGGAAGCCGCCGCGGTGCTGGCCGGCTCGGTCGCCTTGCTCGGCCCTGGGGCGCTGACTCGCTGATCGAGGGTGCGGGCAGCATCATCATCGTGTGGCGGTTCTCCGGCGCCTCGCACCCTTGCCGGCGACAGCACCATGCTGGAGACGATGGACAGCGCACCCGGGTCACCCGGCCCGAGCTAGCGGCGCGGCGCGGGCGGCACCACCTTGC
The DNA here is from genome assembly GCA_033854775.1 of Trebonia sp. Taxonomy (GTDB): domain Bacteria; phylum Actinomycetota; class Actinomycetes; order Streptosporangiales; family Streptosporangiaceae; genus Trebonia. Next base: position 3,074 of record JAWWPV010000012.1, on the reverse strand, counting down.
CGGCCAGTGCCCGCTCAATGGGGATGACCACGAGCTCGCCGGACGCCTTGCGGACGGTGAAAGAGGCACCGTCGGCTGCCTCCAGCATCCCCAGCACATCGGCCACCTCGTCGCGGCCGCCTGACGCGGGCCGACGCCAGCGAAGCACGATCCGCTTGCCCACGTCGGCCACGGTCAGCCGCACTTCAGCGCGGTAATACATCGCCACCACCAGCCTGCGACTGCAGTCATTCCGCCCGAGCCCTGGCGCCCCGAGGCGCCGGCCCAGGGTGAGGGCTCCATGCAGCACGATAGCCGCCGCGCGGTCACCGGTAACGCGGCGGCCGGGGTAGCGGGGGGCGGGATACTGGCAAGGCCGGGAGCAGGTAGCGGCCAGACAAGCAGAACGGGGCAGGGGGCGTGATCGACGACGAACCGAGGCTCTTGGTTCTCAGGCGGGTGCGGTCACCGTCGCGGGCGAACCTCGCCGGTGGCCCCACGACCCGTGAGCTGGCTGAGCAGCCGTAGGCGGATGCCGGTCAGGTCACTCGCAGTCATCACGGCCGTCCTTAGCCCCGGCTGTACACGACATCAGCACATACCGGAGTCATGCGGCGCACGTGAAATTGCCATGGTGACCGCATGACTTTTGCGATCAGCCTGCAACTGCCGGCTCGCGGGACCGGCCGGACGTCGCCGCGCGGGATCGTGAAACACGCCCGGGCGCAAAAGGCGGCTGTCTCGCCGACGGCCCGGCGCCCCCGTGCGCGCGCGCAGCCGCCTGTTCCAGCCGTGCCGCCACCGCGTCATCAAGCCCGCGCGCAGCCATCCCCGATCCGGATGCTGGCCCGCGTCACCCGCAGCCGCCAGCGCCCGATGAATCCGGCGTTGTTGCAAAAGCGGGGTGCTCTGGAAGACGACTGAGCGCACCAGGGGGGCGACGGAACACGACCTGCGGGCCGAACTCGACCAGGTCCCCGGGTCCTCATAGACGCTCAGGGCGGCGGGTGATGCGGCCGCTACAAGCAAGCCTGGCCAGGTGGAAAGTGCTGGACGAGTCGGTCGTCATCGCCGGGGCCGCAGCCGGAAGGGCCGAGGACCATGCGCGGGAGCGGACCGCCAGGCGCCGCCCTTGAGGTCGCGGCGGGTGGCCAGCAGGATGTGCCCGCCGGGCAGCTGCCCCAGCACGCGCCTAACTCGAGGTCATGGGAAGTGAAGGCATTCATCGTGTCGCCGCTTCAGTCAGCATTTCGCCGGGCCAGCGATCTGGCCCGGCGAAATCACCTCCGGCACCTACCATGGGCGGCTCCCTCCGGTGACCCCGGAGCACCTGGCCGCCTCCGGCGGCTGAACTCCGGTTGCCTGCCCCCCAGGCTACATTCGCAACCAGAAACTAGCAATGTATTTCTTGAAAATTGTGTGTAGTTTCGAGGGGGTGGCGAGCTGGAGCTTCCTGACCAACCACGCCCGGTGCTGCTGTGCATCGCACACGACCCGGGCGCGTGGCTGCGCGACATCGCTGCCAGCGTAGGCATCACCGAGCGCAGCGCCTTCGGCATCGTCACCGACCTGGCCGCAGCCGGATACGTCGTCAAGCAGAAAGACGGCCGCCGCAACCGCTACCAGATCCAGGCGCACCTCCCGCTGCCGGAACCCGCCAGCCAGGAACCCGCCACCGGCGAGGTCCTGGCCCTCCTTGCGGGCGCCGGCGCGGGGCAGCAGCTGACCGGGACGCGACCAGCCTGAGGCCACCGCAGCTGAGCGGGTGCCTACCACGCGGGGAGTCTGCTCTGTGAACCGGGCGCCCGGACCCTTGACCTCTTGCACATCATCAATGCCCGACACCGCACTGAGAGCCAGGCCTGTGGGGTTCCAAAAGTCTGCCTGGCCTATGAGCTGCAGTGATGAGCCAAGGTCAGCTGTGGAGCATGATGATCAGCCGTGTCCCTCCGCCTGCTCTACCTGATCTTCGTGCAGCTGTGCAACTGGCTTGTCCTGCTCGGCGCTCGTCCGCATCCAAGAATGCCGAGCTGCTGGGTGCTGCGGCACGAGGTCGCTGTGCTACGCCGAACCCATCCCCGGCCGCAGCTGGACTGGGCCGACCGCGCGATCCTTGCCGCACTTATCCGGCTCCTGCCATGGAACTTGAGGGCGCACCGGGTGGTCACGCCAGGCACTGTCCTGCGGTGGCACCGCCGGCTGGTCACCCGGAAGTGGACCTACCCGCACCGGACAGGCCGGCCGCCGGTCAGCTCCGAGATCACCGCACTCATCGAGCGCCTGGCTATCGAGAACGCTTCGTGGGGCTACCAGCGAATCCAGGGCGAGCTACTCAAGCTCGGCTACCGGGTCGGCGCATCCACAATCCGCCGGGTTCTCAAGGCGCTGCGGATCCCGCCGACGCCGCAGCGGCATACCGACACGACCTGGCGGCAGTTCCTGCACGCGCAAGCCGCGACAATGCGTGCGGCGGATTTTTTTCACGTCGACTGCGCGGTGACCCTCCAGCGCCTGTACTGCTTCTTCGTGATCGAAGTCGGCTCCCGCTACGTGCACATCCTCGGCGTGACCGCGAACCCGGACGGGCCGTGGACCAGCCAGCAGATCCGGAACCTCCTGATGGATCTTGGCGACCGCGCTAAGGACTTCCGGTTCCTGGTCCGCGACCGCGCCGGGCAATTCACTGATTCCTTCGACGCGGTCCTGGCCAGCGCCGGTATCGAGGCCGTGAAAATCCCGCCCCGAAGCCCTCGCGCGAACGCCTATGCCGAACGGTTCATGCTCACCGCCCGGACCGAGGTCACCGACCGCATGCTGATCTCCGGCGAACGACACCTCCGGTCGGTCCTCACCGGGTACGAGGCCCACTACAACGCACGGCGCCCCCACCGCAGCCGGCAGCTCCGCCCGCCCCGCCCTGACCATCCCCTTGCTGACCTCTCGGGTGAGCGGATCAAGCGCCGAGGCGTCCTCGGCGGCCTCATCAAAGAATACGAGCGGGTCGCGTTAGAAGACCAGGTCAACGCCGGTGGCCAAGTTTTGGAACCCCACAGCCCTCTAGCTTCAATTAGGCGGGTATTCGCTCGTCACCGGGA
>JAWWPV010000011.1:0-2665 GCA_033854775.1 Trebonia sp. | reverse complement strand
GATCATCTTCGGGAGGTCCGCGGGGCCCTCGCCGATGAGCAGCATAGGCGCGTCCCGGTAGAGGCGCTCGATCTCGTGCTCGGTTGAGTAGCCGTAGCCGCCGTGGACGCGCAGGGAATCCTCAACGACCTCCTTGCAGTACTCGGCGGCCAGGTACTTGGCCATGCCCGCCTCGACGTCGGACTGGCCGCCCGCCGCCTTACGGCGGGCGGCCATGACCATCATCTGATGGGCGGCGGTCACCTTGCTCGCCATCTCCGCCAGCTTGAAGGTGATCGCCTGGTGCTCGCCGATGATTTTTCCGAACGTCTTCCGCTGCCTCGAATAGGCCAACGCCAGCTCGAACGCGCGGTGGGCCACCCCGCAGCCGCGCGCGGCCACGTTCACCCGCCCCACCTCGATGCCGTCCATCATCTGGTAGAACCCCCGGCCCGGCCGTTCACCGAGGACTCTGTTAGCGGGAACGCGAACGCCGTCGAGGAGCAGCTCGGTGGTGTCCACGCCCCGGTAGCCGAGCTTGTGGATCTTGCCGGGCACGGTGAGGCCTGGTCGGGTTTCCCCCATGCCGGGATCCTTCTCGATCAGGAACGCGGTCAGGTTCTGGTGCGGTTTGCTGCCGCCCTCGTCCGTCTTCGCGAGCAGCGCGACGAGGCTGGACGTGGCGCCGTTGGTAAGCCACATCTTCTGGCCGGTGATCACGTAGTCGTCGCCGTCGCGGGCGGCGGCGGTCCTGATGGCCGCGACGTCGGAGCCGAGATCGGGCTCGGACATAGACAGCGCGGAACGGATCTCACCGGTCGCCATCCGCGGCAGGAAGTAGTCCTGCTGCTCCTTGGTGCCATGGGTCGCGACCAGGTAGGCGACGATGAAGTGCGTGTTCAGGATCCCCGACAGCGACATCCAGCCCCGGGCGAGCTCCTCCACCACGAGCGCGTAGGTAAGCAGTGACTCGCCGATCCCGCCGTACTCCTCGCCGATCGTGAGGCCGAAGACGCCGAGCTCCTTCAGCTTGTACACGAGCCCGTCAGGGTAGACATCGGCGTGCTCAAGCTCCGAGGCGACCGGGATGACCTCCGCGTCGACGAAGTCGCGGACGGTACGCAGGATGTCGCGCTGCGGCTCGGTGAGCCCATCGGTATCGGTAAGGCGTCGCATCCCCCCATTCTCAAGTACGATCCACCATCCTCTGCCGCGCCTCGCGGAGGACGGCGTCCGTGTCCGCGCCGAGGACCGGCGCCGGTACGGGAGTTTGGGGCGTGCCGGGCTGGGCCAGCGGGCTGCCGGTGGCCAGGATCGCGCCGATGCCCGGCTGGTCGATGAGGCTGACCATGGGGTTGGCGAGCGCCTTGGGGTCGGCCGCGAGGCCGGCGAACGTGCGGTAGCGCTCCCACAGCACCGAGGTGCCCGCGAGCGCGCTGGTGACCTCGTCGGTCGGGTGACCGGCGAACCAGGGGGCGATCAGGGCGGCGATCACCTCGCGGTGCGTGTAGCGGTCACGGTCAAGGGTGAAGTCCGCGCCGAGCGCCTGCTCGACGGCGGCGAGCGCTTCGGCGCGGCCCGTGACGCGCGCGAGGTCCGCGTAGTGCCGCGCGGTGAGGGTGACGACCATGACGGAGTCACCCGATCTCGTTCGGAAGTCCCGCGCGAAACCACCGTACAAGTGGTTGCCGATCCGGGGACGGCCCGCACCGGATAGCCGTCCTTCGGCCAGGAAGCCGAGGTGGCCGGTCACGGCGAGCGCGACGTCGGCGAGCGCGAGCGTGATCGCCCGGCCCGCGCCGGTGCGGCGGCGGTGCCGCTCGGCGGCGAGGATTCCGACCGCCGCGTACAGGCCGCAGCTCACGTCCCAGGCCGGCAGGACGTGGTTGACCGGGCCCGTCGTGCCCTCGTCGCCCGTTGCCAGCGGGAAGCCGATGCCGGCGTTGACCGTGTAGTCCACGGCGGGGGAGCCGTCGTGCCTGCCCGTGACCTGCAGGTGGATCAGGTCGGGGCGCGTGTCCTTCAGCGCGTCGTAGGAGAGCCACGGGTAGCCGGCGTTGGTGAGCACGATCCCGCCGTCCGGGCCCGAGCTCGCTACGAGGTCCGCGACCGCGCGCTGGCCGTCGGGGGAGCGGAGGTCAACGGTGACGGAGCGCTTACCCTTGTTCAGCCCGGCCCAGTACAGGCTGCCGCCGTTGGGTGCCAGCGGCCAGCGCGTCGTATCGGGGGCGCCGCCGAGCGGGTCGATCCTGATGACCTCGGCGCCGAGCTGGGCGAGCGTCATCCCGCCGAGCGGCGCCGCGACGAAAGAAGAGACCTCGATGATCCGCAGTCCGGCCAGCGGCGCGTCATCCCGATCGTCTAGGAGCATTGCACCATAATGCACGTCGGCCCAGGCAGGCTTGCCTGCCAGGGCCGACGTGCATTATGGTGCAATGCTCCTAGACGATCGGGATGACGCGCCGCTGGCCGGACTGCGGATCATCGAGGTCTCTTCTTTCGTCGCGGCGCCGCTCGGCGGGATGACGCTCGCGCAGCTCGGCGCCGAGGTCATCAGGATCGACCCGCTCGGCGGCGCCCCCGATACGACGCGCTGGCCGCTGGCACCCAACGGCGGCAGCCTGTACTGGGCCGGGCTGAACAAGGGCAAGCGCTCCGTCACCGTTGACCTCCGCTCCCCCGACGG
>JAWWPV010000010.1:0-3049 GCA_033854775.1 Trebonia sp. | reverse complement strand
GTCGCTCCGAACGCCGCGGCCGACCGCACCACGGCCCCCAGGTTCCGCGGGTCTGTCACGCCGTCCAGGGCCACGATCAGCGGCGGAGTCAGCCCCCCTCGTTCGGAAAAATCTTCTGGGTGCGCGTACTCGTAGGGACGCACCCGGAGCGCGACACCCTGGTGGATCGCGCCGCCCGTCAGCCGGTCGAGCTCGGGAAGCCCGGCCTCGAGGACCGCGATCCCCGCCTCCGCCGCCAGCTGCACGGATTCCGCGACCCGTTCGTCCTCCTGCGCCCGGCCCGCGACGTACAGGGCCACCGCCGGAATTCCCGCCCGCAGTGAATCCACGACGGAGTTACGGCCGGCGACCATTTCCGGCCCGTCGCCGCTGCCCCGTGCGGCCGGGTTCTCATACGCGGATTCCGAACGGTTGCGGCCAGCTCCGTCCCGCTCATTTCCCCGCTGGCCCTGGCCAGGCCGCCCGGCGCCCCTAGCCGCCTTGGCCGCCGCCCGCTGCGCGGGATGCCCCGGGCGCAGGTAAGCGGGCGGCGTCGGGCCCTTGCCCTCAAGCCTGTCGCGACGGAACCCGCCCGTGCCCGGGCGGGGCTTGCCGCGCTTGCTGTAGCCGCCACCGCCCGCTGCCCTGCCGTCGTTTTGGCCGCCCTTTTTCTGCCCGCTCATTACAGTTCCGCCAGTTCATCGCGTTTCATCGCGTTCATCGCGCCAGTTCCCATCGGGTGCCTTCCGGCGTGTCCTCGACCACCACCCCGGAGGCCTCCAGGGTGTCCCTGATGGAGTCCGCCGAAGCATAGTCGCCCCGCGCCCGCGCCGCTTCCCGCTGCCTGAGGGCGAGCCCGACAAGCGCGTCCACCGCATCGCGCAGCCGACCATCCTGCTCGCCTGCCGGCCAGGCCGGCGAGAGCGGGTCGAGACCGAGGACCCCGAGCATGGCCCGCGCCTGCGTCAGGCAGGTCACGACGTTCTCCTGGTCCCCCCTGCTTAGAGCGTAGTTGCCATCCCGCACTGTGGCGTGCACGGCGGCGAGCGCGGAGGGAACGCCGAGGTCGTCGTCTAGGGCAGCGGTGAAGGAGATCGGCAGGCCGGGCGCCAGCACTTCAGGCGAGGGGGCGGCGGAGCCGACGGCGTGCTGCGCGCGGGTGACGAACCGTTCGATCCGCTGGTAGGCGGCCGCGGCGTCCTCGACCGCTTCGCCCGAGTACTCGACCGTCGAGCGGTAATGGGCCTGGCCGAGGTAGTAGCGCAGTTCCTGCGGGCGGACCCGGTACAGCGCGTCCGCGACGGCCAGCGCGTTCCCCGCCGACTTGCTCATCTTCGCGTCGACGACCGTGACCAGCCCGTGGTGAACCCAGTACCTGGCGAACTCGTCCCCGGCGGCCCACGACTGCGCGCGCTCGTTCTCGTGGTGCGGGAAGATGAGGTCCTGGCCGCCGCCGTGGATGTCGAACGTGGACCCGAGGTAGCCGGTGGCCATGGCCGAGCACTCGATATGCCAGCCAGGACGACCGGGACCCCAGGGCGCCGACCAGGCGGGCTCGCCCGGCTTCGCGCCCTTCCACAGGACGAAGTCCCTGGGGTCTCTCTTGTGCGCCAGCGGGTTAGCCGCCTCCGCCTCGTCGCTCCCGGCGGGCAGCTGGCCGGCCAGCTGCTGCCCCGACAGCGTGCCGTAGCCCTGGGCGCTGTCCACGTCGAAGTACACGTCGCCACCCGTGGCGTAGGCGTGCCCGCTCGTCGTCAGCCGCTCGATCAGCGCGATCATGTCGGGGATGTGCCCGGTGGCACGGGGCTCCACGTCCGGCGGCCGGCAGCCGACCAGCGCGTAGGCGGTGGTGAACTCCCGGTGGTTCCGCTCGGCGAGCTCCCACCAGGGGATCTCCGCCGCGGCCGCCGCGCGCAGGATCTTGTCGTCGATATCGGTGACGTTCCGGCAGTAGGTCACCTGCTGACCGGACGCTTCAAGCCAGCGCACCAGGATGTCGAAGCACACCGCCGAACGCAGGTGCCCGAGGTGCGGAGCCCCCTGAACCGTCGCGCCGCACAGGTAGACGGACACCTCCCCGCGCGTGACTGGCCGGAACTCACGCACTGCCCGGAATGCCGTATCGAACAGGCGGAGCGTCACCTTCGTTAGCGTACGGTATCGGGTCCTCGGATGTGCTCGACCCGACACACCTCGCCAAGGCCCGATATCGTTCCAATCCAGTACCAACACCGATACCGTGGGCATCGCGTAACTGGCTAATGACCCGCGAAGGCCCCAGTCGGGGGCCCTCTCCCGGCAAGTGGAACGAAAACCCCCATGAACAGTCCTCTACCGGTAGCCAGGCCGGCACAGCGCCGCAACTGGACTCGCCGACTGGTGAACGTGCTGGTCGCGCTCGCGGTCGTCGCCGTCGCCGCGGCGGCGTTCGTCTTCTCCTACGACGGAGTGCACGCGATCGCGCTGCTCGGCGGCATGTCCGCGCAGCTCGCGCGGTACTACCCGGGGCTGTTCGACGCCGTGCTCGTGATCGCCTGCGTCGCCGCCGTCGTGCTCCGCGACGGACGCTGGTGGGCGCGCCTGTGGGCCTGGGTGGTGGTCATCGTCGTCCTCGCCGCGATCGGCACGGCCGACGTGCTGCACGCCATGAACTACACGCTGCGGCACCGGCCGACCGAGGGCGTCGTGGCCGCCGCGCCGGTCGCGGCGGTGCTGCTCGCGTTCAGCCTGCTGCTCACGTTGCTCCGCCAGTCGAGGACGCATGCCCAGGAGCCGGCCGGGCCCGCACCGCTCGATCTCCCCGCGCTCCCTGCCGCGGTCGCCGCGCCGCCCATCGCCCTGCCCGCGGCCCCCGCGACGGCCCTGGACAAGGCCTTGCCCGCACCCGAGATCACCCCGCCGACCGACGTGGCGCCAACCGACGTGGCGCCAACCAGCGACGACCCCGTCCCGCCGGCCTCGGAGGCGCCAGCACCGGAGGTACCGACCCTGGAGTTGCCGATCAGGCTGGAGTTGCCGATCAAGAAGGCGCCGGTCGTCGCGGCAACCCCCGATGATGATGAGCCGGCGC
>JAWWPV010000009.1:0-4476 GCA_033854775.1 Trebonia sp. | reverse complement strand
CGACGGACATCCTGTCCAAGGGGCGCGTCGAGTGGGGCACCGGCCGGTCCACGCCGATGGAGCAGACCGCCTTCGGCGTCGACCGGGAGGAGAGCCGGGGCCAGTGGAAGGAGGCCATCGAGGCCATCGTGCAGATGTGGGACAACGAGTACTTCGAGTTCCACGGCAAGTACCTGGACTTCCCCCGGCGCATGGTCACGCCGCGTCCTTACCAGGACCCCCACCCGCCGTGCTGGATGGCGGCCAACAGCAACGACAGCGCCGCCCTGGCCGGCAAGTACGGGCTCGGCCTGCTGTCCTTCACCACCCTCAAGCCCCTCGAGGAGCTGAAGAAGCAGGTCGACCAGTACCGCGAGGCGGCACGCAACCCCCAGCCGCTGACCAACGTCACGCAGAACAAGATCGCGTCCTACACCCTGGTGCACTGCACGCCCACCATGGCCGACGCCGAGGAGGACGGCATCTGGGAGTCGGTGCTGTGGTGGTACCAGAACCTGGCCGAGTTCACCATCGAGTGGGAGTTGCCGCACCTTCCTCCGCAGGAGCAGGCGAAGGCCTTCCCCGAGCTGCAGCGCTCCCGGGAGGAGGGCTTCAATCCCAGGGCCTTCAACGATGCCGACATGATCATCGTCGGCACTCCCGAGCAGTGCATCGAGAAGATGAAGCGCTACGTCGACATCGGCGTGGACGAGCTGATCTGCTACAAGCAGTTCGGCCATCTCTCGCACGAGTCGATCATGCGCTCGCTCGACCTGATCGGCCGGGAAGTCATGCCCGAGGTAGAGGCCTACAGCCGCCAGGTAGCGAAGAGGAAGGCAAGCGCATGACCCGCGCCGACGACTCCCCGGTTCCCGACTACCCGTCCAGGCTCAGCCTGGACGGCCGGGCGTTCATCGTGCTGGGGGCGGGCAACGGCATGGGCCGGCAGGCAGCGCACGCGCTCGCGTCCGTCGGCGCGCGCCTGCTCTGCGTGGACCAGGACCCGGACCTGGCCGAGGACATCGGCAAGGAGGTTTCCGGCATCGGCGTCGCGCTCGACATGACCGATCGCGGCAACGTGCAGGCTGTCGTCGACCGGGCGGGCCGCGAGTTCGGCCGGGTCGACGGCCTGGTCGACATCATCGGGATCGCCCGCTGGATGGACCTGCTCGACATCGATGACGAAACCTGGAACTTCGAGTTCGACGCCTGCCTGCGCCATGCCTTCCTGGCCGTGCAGATCGCCGGCCGGGCGATGCGGGAGACGGGCGGCGGGGCGATGGCGTTCGTGGCCTCCATCTCCGGCCTGCACTCCGCGCCGAACCACGCCGCCTACGGCGCCGCCAAGGCGGGGCTGATGGCCCTGGTCCGCACCGGCGGGGTGGAGCTTGGCAAGTACGGCATACGCGTCAACGCCGTCGCACCCGGGGCGACGGCAACGCCGCGCATCAAGGCCATGATGACCCCGGAGCGGAAGGCCGACCACGAGGCGCTGATCCCGACCGGCCGCCTCAACGAGCCGTCCGACATCGCCTCGGCGCTACTTTTCCTGGTCTGCGACTTGAGCGCCAACGTCACCGGCCAGACTCTCGTCGTGGACGGCGGAGTCACCTCCCGGTACGCGTTCCAGTGACCTAGGCTCATGCAGAGACAGCCAGATCTGCGCGCCCGGCCGGCGTACCGCCGGCGACCGCAGCAACGTGAGGAGTAGCCACGGTTCGCCCCGCGCCTTCAGTTGACCGGGTGGTCATGGTTCTGTCTCTGCTCAGCCGGCACCCGGACGCGTCGTTCACCCTGTCCGAGATATGCCAGCGGCTCGACCTCAACGTGTCGACCGCGCATTCCCTGCTCAACGCGCTGACCGCGGCTGAGTTCCTGGTCCGCCAGCCGACGACCAAACGGTACTCGCTCGGACCGGAGCTGGTGCGGATCGGCGCCGCCGCGGCCAGCCGCCAGGTGACGCTTACCGAGCACGCACGGGAGCGCATGGGACGGCTGGCCGAGGCGACCGGGCGCCAGTGCGTCGCCAGCACGGTCCTGGGCGGCGACATCGTGATCATCGCGAAGGCAGGCAATGCCGGACCGCTCGGGGTGACCATGGACGTCGGTGCCCGGATGCCGCTCCGGCCGCCGTTCGGCACCGTGTTCGTGGCCTGGTCCGGCGAGGGAAGCATCAGGTCGTGGCTGGAGGAGACGATGGCCCACTCAGGTCCGCTGATGCAGCAGTGCCTGGACGCCCTGTCGGCGGTCCGCTCACAGGGCTACTCCGTCGGGATGTCCATCAGCGACGAGCTGAGCGAGCAGATCTGGCGCCCCTCCGCCGTCACCTGGGCCTCGACCGACAAGCAGAGCCGGCAGGCGTTCGAGCAGCTCATCCTCAATGAGTACCTGGTCACCGAGTTGCACTCCGACCAGAAGTACGCGATCGGCAACATTTCCGCGCCGGTGTTCGGAGCGGACGGCCGCGTCGTCATCGCCCTGGCGATACCGTACTTCAGCGAAACCCTGGCCGGGAGCCTGCTCGCCGAGCACGCCCGGCTCCTCGTGCAGGCGGCCGGGCTGGTGACCAGGGAGATCCGCGGCGAGGTCCCGGACGAGGAGCGCGCGTCATGACAGCCGAACCAGTCAGCGCGTTCGTGCGCGGCTGCGCGTTTCCGCCGCACGCCGGCGCGCCCTATCCGCGTGCCAACCTCGACGACCGCAGGCTGCCCGCCGATATCGCCGCCGCCGCACGGGTCCCGGCTACGGTCTCGCTGGCCGTGAGCGGCCCCGCGACCATGATCGAGCTTTCCTACACGGCTGCGACGCCGGCCGGCGGGATGCGCGGGCCCTCCTACGGCACGGCCTTCGCCGCCTACCCGGCCGACGGCGACCGCCCGCAGGCCGAGGTGCCTGCTCGTCCCGGTGCGGGGACGGTGCGGCTGCCGCTCGGGCCGGGCGAGACCACCGTGTACCTGCCCGAGGGCATGGCGCCCGCGCTGACCGGCATCACGGGCGTGGGCGCGGCGATAGCGCCGGGCCCGCCGCGGCGCCGCTGGCTGGCTTACGGCGACTCCATCACCGAGGGATGGGGGGCGAGCACGCCCGGCCGCACCTGGCTGGCGACGGCAGCCCGCCGCCTCGGCCTCGAGGCCGTCAACTTCGGTTACGCCGGCTCCGGCCGCGGCGAGCTTGTCGTCGCGGAGGCGATGGCGGCCGTGCCCGCCGATGTCATCACGCTCGCGTTCGGGACCAACTGCTGGGGCATGATCGCCTTCAGCGAGGACCTGGTCGAGGCGACGGTCCGCGCGTTCGTGGCCTCGGTCCGCGCCGGCCACCCGCGCACGCCGATCGTCCTTGTCTCCCCCGTCGTCCGGCCCGACGCCGAGGCCACGCCGAACCGGCTCGGCGCGACCCTAGCGGGGTTGCGCGCGGCCTACGAGCGGGCAGCGCTCAGCCTGGGCGCCGCCGACGCGGCGATCACGCTGGTGCACGGTCGCGAGCTGGTCGCCGCCGGCCAGCTCGCCGACGGGATTCACCCGGACGACGCCGGCCACGCGGCGCTGGCCGCGGCCGTGGGCACCGCCGTCAGCGCCGTCCTTCAGCCCCCAGTGTTGGGCTCAAGCGTGTCGGGCTCGAGCCCGACGTAGGCGGCCTGTACCGCGGGCAGACTCAGCACGTCGGCCGGTTCTCCGGCGGCGATCTCGGTGCCTGAGTCCATGACGAGCAGCCGGTCGCAGCTGTCGGAGACGAACTGCACGTCATGGTCGACGACCACGATCGAGACGCCGTCGCCGCGCGCCTCCGCGAGAACCCGCGCCAGCATCAGCCGGTCGGTCATCGCCGTTCCCGAAGTTGGCTCGTCAAGCAGCATCAGCCGCGGCTCCCCCGACAGCACCCGCACCAGGTCGACCAGCTTGCGGACGCCGTAGGGCAACTCCTTCAGGGTGGTACCCGCCACGTCCTCCAAGCCGAACCGGGCGAGGATGCCACGGGCACGCTGGGTCTCCGCGCGCTCGGCCGCCACCATCGACGGCAGCCGCAGCGCCGTCGCGAGCAGCGAGACGCGCTGGTGCCGCAGCCGGCCCAGGCTGACGTAGTCGAGCACCAGGAAGTCGTTGAACACCTCGGCGGCCTGGAACGTGCGCCCGACCCCGAGCCGGGTTCGCTGGTCGGGCCGCAGCCCGTGCACCGGTTCGCCCGCGACGTGGACAGTTCCGCCGGCCAGCCGCACCAGCCCCGAGACGGCGTTCAGCAGGGTGCTCTTGCCTGCGCCGTTGGGGCCGATCACGCCGAAGGTCTCGCCCCGGGTGACGGCAAAGGAGACCGAGTCCACGGCGACTAGGCCGCCGAAGCGGACGGTGACGTCCCGGACCTCAAGATCGACTTCGCTCATCGTGCCCGCTCCCCCCACCCCGGCCCGCTCACCGCGCGGTTCCCAGGTACTGCCGGGCGAGCCCGGCCGCCGACGCCTCAGAGCTGAGGCCTTCCCAGACGCATCCGCCGTGGTCGATGACG
>JAWWPV010000008.1:0-3535 GCA_033854775.1 Trebonia sp. | reverse complement strand
CGCCCAGCCGGTCGAGCGCGCTGGTGACCAGCCCGGACTGCGGCAGCCTGGCCGCCGCGTGCGGCAGCCTGGCCAGGTCCTCGACGGTGAAACGGTCCTGGCCGTCCCGCAGCCGGGGGTTGGCGGGGTCGGCCACGTACACGATCCGGTCCCGGAGGAGCACCTCAGGGTTGCCGTCAGCGCGGAATCCTGCTGGACCGATGAGCACGTCGTACCCGAGCAGGCTGTGGCCGGTCTCCATGAGCGTGGTCGTGATCGGCCACATGTCGAGCCGCACCCCGGGCGCCAGCTTGTGCACGCGCCCCAGCTGCCCGCTCAGCGCGAGGATGGACTGCGCCGAGATCGCGATCGAGAACCGGCGCAGGCTGGTCGGAGGATCGAACTCGGCGGGCACGCCGAGCGTCCGCTCCACCTGGCCGAGCGCCTCCCGCACGGCGGGCAGCAGGCCGCTGGCCAGCGGGGTGAGCTGGTACTCGCGGCCCGACCGGACGAGCAGCTCATCGCCGAAGTGCTGCCGCAGCCGGGCGAGGGCGCCGCTCATCGTCGGCTGGCTGAGGCGGAGCCTCTCCCCCGCCCTCGTCACGTTGCGGTGTTCGAGCAGCGCGCCGAGCACGGCCAGGAGGTTCAGGTCGATGCCAGCCGCGCCCGCCACGAATTTCCCCTCAGCAGTGAATTATGACAAATAGTAACTTATTTAAGTTCGAACCATATCATTCCGCAGATGATTAGGGCCTGAAATCGACAGGGGTCACTGAATGGCGCTCGGTGGCATTGACCTGAACCTGCTGGTCATCCTGCAGGCGCTGCTCGAAGAGGGCAACGTCACCCGCGCGGGCGTGCGTCTTGGCATGCCGCAGCCCGCGGTGAGCAATGCCCTGGCCCGGCTGCGCCGGCATTACCGTGACGAGTTGCTGCTCAGGTCGGGCAATGGCTACGACCTCACACCGCTCGCGCGGTCGCTGCTTCCATCGGTGCGGGAATCGACGCGGCTTATCGGGCAGACGTTCTTCCCAGGGCAAGCCGGCCAGCCCCCGGTCGGCGACCGGGTGTTCACCATCTGCCTTTCCGATTACTCGATGACCGTGCTCGGCGAGCCGCTGCTGCGGCGGGTGCACGACCTCGCGCCTGACGCGAGCATCCAGCTGCGGCTGGCCACCAGGGAACTGGCGGACGGCGACCGCGGCCTGCTCGGATATGACCTGCTGATCGGGCCACTGCGGCTGGCGTCGGCCGGCCAGCCCGAGGTGATCATGCGGGACCGCCTCGTCTACGTGGCCGATCCCGCCAACCCGCGGTTGCGGGCCAGTGCTGACGGCGGGTGGCGCCTCACCGCCGATGACCTGGCCGCGCTGCCCCACGCGGCCGCGCGGTTCCCCGACCCTGGGTTCGATCCCGCGGCGATGGCGCTGCTGCGGGGCGGCATTACCGCGAATGTGGTCCTCACCACCGGCGGCTGGCTGCCGCTGCCGTTCCTTGTCGCCGGGACCGACCTGGTCGCCGCCGTGCCGGAACGCCTCGCCCGCCGGACGGGGGCGGCGGCCGGCGTGACGATCGTCGAGCCGCCGTTCGGAATGATCGAGCTGGTCGAGGCCGCCTGGTGGCACCCCCTGCACGTGACCGACCTGGCCCTCACCTGGCTGCGCGGGATCGTGGCCGAGATAGCGGCGTCGCTGCCTCCCGTCCTCAGCCTCCCCGGCCAGCGCCCGCCAGGCGACGCCACCTGACAGCAAGATCAACGTCAGGAGCATTCAGAACGGGTGCGGCTGACTCCGGGCCCCGCCCCATGACACCTGGGGCGGGGCGGTTGCCGGGGCGGCCGTTTGCCCGCGGTGCGGGGCCTTAAGCGTGGCTGGCGAGAGCGGGGGCCACCTTGTCCGTGAAGAGGTTGAGTGCGGTGCGGTCGTAGGCCACCTCGGCGAAGTTGAGTATGGCGTAGCTCACGCCAAGCTCGCTGGCCTCGGTGAGGCGCTCGGCGACCAGTTCTGGCGTGCCGACGAGCGGGCCGTTGGCGAAGTCTTGCATCCGTGCCTCCGCGATGTCCGCCGGGACGCCGCAGCCGAGCAGGTGGTCCTTCATCCAGGCGATCCGGTCCTGGACGTCCTTCTCGGTCTCACCGAGGATCACGTTGTAGTTGACGGACCGGGTGATCGCGTCGAAGTCCGTGCCAAGCTCGCGGCAGTGCTCGGCGAGGATCTCCGACTTGCGGCGGAAGACTTCGGGGGTGCCGTCGAAGTTGGTGTAGCTGGCGTACCTGGCGGCGATCCGCAGGGTCTTCTTCTCCCCGCCGCCGGCGATCCACAGCGGGATCCCGCCGTCCTGGAGCGGCAGCGGCTGGCAGATCGCGCCGGCGACCTGATAGTGCTGGCCGTCGAGGGTGGCCGTGCCCGTGGTCCAGAGCTGGTGCATGATCTCGACGCCCTCGTCGAGCATGCCCAGGCGGTCGCCCGCCTTGGGGAAGCCGTACCCGTAGGCGCGCCACTCGTGCTCGTACCAGCCCGCCCCGATGCCCATCTCGGCCCGGCCGCCGGAGATCACGTCCACCGTCGCCGCGACCTTGGCCAGGTAGGCGGGGTTGCGGTAGCCCATGCAGGTGCACATCTGGCCGAGCCTCACCCGGCTGGTGGCGGCGGCGAACGCGGCCATCAGCGTCCACGCCTCGTGCGTCGCCTCCTGCGTGGGCACGGGCACGGTGTGGAAGTGGTCGAAGACCCAGATCGACTCGAAGGGCCCGTCTTCCGCCGCCTTGGCGATGCTCAGCATGGTCGGCCAGTGGTCTTTTGTGTCGATGCCTGCAAGGTCTAGCCGCCACCCCTGTGGCACAAAGAGTCCGAAGCGCATGGTCCACCACCCTATGGGAGGGGCTGTCCGCAGATGCGCCCGGGCGGCACTCACCCACGTGCCGCAGCCACGGCGCCGGAGGCGGCTGGCGGCCTGTGGCGCGGTGGCGCGGTGGCGCGGTGGCGTTAAGCGCGCGCGCAACGCCTGCCAGCCCGGCAGTCACGTCGTGCCCCAGCCAATGATCTTGGAAACTTTGCAGTACCTGGAAATAAAGCACGCGTAGCACGGGCGGAAGCTCCACGTAACGCGGAGTTTCCACGTTACGGCCACGGGTGCACCCGGCGAACCGGGCATACGAGACGGCCCACGGCGGCGACGGCGGCGGCGACGTTAGCTAAACGACATTGGGTCATACTCTGCGGAATTACCGGAAGGAAAAAGTTTCCGCGATCGTGCCCCTGGCCGCCGCGCATGGCGGGACTGGCCGGGCGACGGCCCGGGCCACGACTGCGCCGGCTGGCCGGCTGGCCGGCTGGCCACAACACCACCACGACCGGCGACTCAGCGCCAGATGCCATGCGCGGGCAGAGTCCTAACCGCCACCGCGCGGTGCCCGCTTTGCGGGGCCGCGCGCCGGATCCAAGCGCCAGCAGGAGCATGCGGGCGAGGCGCCATTTTGTGACGGCGGCAAAGCTTGTGTCTCCCGAGATCGTGCGCACGACGAAGTCCCAGGCCTTGGGCAAGAGAATTATCGTCA
>JAWWPV010000007.1:0-5620 GCA_033854775.1 Trebonia sp. | reverse complement strand
CTCGGTTGGGGGGCGGCCCCACTGGGGGAAGATGCATACTCGCGACGCTGCCTACTTCAGCGCTGCTTATCCCCGGTTCTCTGACTTCCTCCGGATCCGTGACTCGCTGGACCCATCTCGACGGTTCTCTAACCCTTACCTGTCGCAAGTCTTTGGCGACTGTTCTTCTTAGTTTTACCCCCATAGGGTATCAATCGGGGTCGGTCATGCGCGGCGGATAGGGACCGTCTGGAAGTAAGCCGGCATTCGTCGCCGTGTCCGTCCCGCTGTGACAGCGCTCCGCTGCCCGCCTGCGTGCCTGCCCTTACCGGGCGGGTCCCCCTCCAGGCGGTCGGCCGCCCGGGGCGGTGACCGCGGGTCATCGCGGGGAAATGCCCGGCAGGCTGCCGTCTCACCGTCACAAAACCGAACAAAACGCCGGTCACAATGCGCCTGCTAGATTACTGCGGGTCAAAAGTGGCGATATCCGCCCCCGATGACCCGCGATCACGGAAACAGCCGGCCTGCAGCACCCGGAAACCGGGGCATAACGGGCGAACTGGCCGCCGCCCGGATGACCCGCGATCACGGCGGTCAACGGCACCCGAGAACCCGCCAGAAGAACAGACAAGACGCGGAACCAACGGCCCGCGGGACCACGGCACGCCCGGGACTGGCAACTCGAAAACGACGCGCCCTGCCAGTTTGACCCGCGATCCATAACGAGCGGCTCGCAACCGGAGTTCTATTTCAGGATGCCAGGCCGGCCGTCTGCTGAGTATTTTCCCCGGCGATGACCCATGATCGCCGGGAGGGGTCCGCCAGCGGCTCAGTACCTGCTGGCGATCGGCAGGTCGATGGCGGGGAACCTGGTGAGGATCTCGGTGCCGTAGTCGGTGACCACGACCTCTTCCTCAATGCGGGCCGCGGAGATGCCGTCGGCCGCCGGGCAGTACGTCTCCATCGCGAACACCATGCCCGCCCTGAGCTCGAGGGGGTGCTCAAGGGAGTTCAGCCGCGAGATGATCGGGCGCTCGTGCAGGCCGAGGCCGAGGCCGTGCGCGAACTGGAGGCCGAACGCCGCGAGCTCGCTGTCGAAGCCGAAGTCCTGCGCGCGCGGGAGCGTCAGCGCGACCGTGTCGGAGGACACGCCCGGCTTGATCGCGTCGAGGGCGCCGTCCATCCAGTCGCGGGCCTGCTTGTAGGCGTCCTGCTGCGCAGGGGTCGCCCAGCCGACGCCGAACGTGCGGTAGTAGCAGGTGCGGTAGCCGTTGAACGAGTGGATGATGTCGAAGAACGCCTGGTCGCCCGGGCGGATGAGGCGGTCGGTGAAGTTGTGCGGGTGCGGGTTGCAGCGCTCGCCGGAGATCGAGTTCACGGCCTCGACCTGGTCCGAGCCCATCTCGTACAGCCGCTTGTTGGCGAGGGCCACGATCTCGTTCTCGCGGCGGCCAGGGCGGAGGAACTCCGCGATGTCCTGGTAGACGCCGTCCACCATCGCCGCCGCCTGGTTGAGCAGCATGATCTCGTCGGCGGACTTGATCACCCGCGCGTCGAGCATCGGCTGCTGCGCGTCCCTGACGGAGATGCCCTGCCGCTCAAGCTCGAACAGGAACGGCGGCTCGACGATGTCGATGCCGAGCGGTGCGTCCGCCACGCCGGCCTCGGCGAGCAGCGACTTGATCTCCGTGACCGCGTCCCGCATGAGCCCCGCCTCTGGCGCGACCGCGCCGCGGAAGCCGAGGAAGCCGGGCCGCCAGTTCTCGTCGGGCAGCCAGTGCGAGTACAGCTTGTGGTGCCGGACGGCGGAGCCGAAATCCCACTCGACCGGCGGGCGGTCCCTGAAGAGCAGCGCGTAGCGGATCATCTTGTCGCCGAGCGCGCCGCCGATCCAGGTCTGGGTCGTGTAGCGGATGTTGTAGAAGTCGAACAGCAGGAACGCGCCGCAATCGCTCGCGCGCAGCGCCTCCTGCGCGCGGGCGAGGCGGTAGTCCCGCAGCCGGCCGAAGTCCACGCGCTCCTCGTAGTCGACGCCCATGTGCCCTGGCGCGCCGATCGGCCGGACCGCGGCGGGCCGCTGCGACGGGCGCTCGAAACGGTGCTGCGACTCCGTCATGCGCTGCTACGCCTCCTCGGGAGCGAGCCCGTCGTCGACCGGGGTGTTCTCCGACTCGATGGCGTAGCCGGACCTGCGGGCCTGCTCAAGGACGAGCGTAGCGAAGTCCTCGGCGGTGTAGCCGGCTCCGATGGCCTGCGCGATCAGCATGTCGGTGGCGGCGGCCAGGGGCATCGGCACGCCGAGCTCCTTGCCGGCCGACAGGCCGAGCTGGAGGTCCTTGCGGAGCAGCACGCTGGTGAACGTCGGGTGGAAGTCCAGGTTCACCAGGGCCGGCGACTTGTAGCGGGAAAACGCCGAGCCGAGCACGGAGTCGTTGAGGAACTGAAGGAACGCGGCCCGCGAGACGCCGCCGCGCTCGGCGAGGACGGTGATCTCGGCGAGGGACTGGATGACGACGCCGAGGAACACGTTGTGCGCGATCTTGACCAGGCGGGCGACCTCGCCCTCGCCCACGTAGGTGACGCCGCGGCCCCAGGTCGCAAGCAGCGGCTCAACCTCGTCGAAGGCGGACCGGGGTCCCGAGGCGGCGACGGTGAGCTTGCCTGCCGCGATCACCTTGGGGTTGCCGCTGACCGGGGCGGCGACGAACTGTGCGCCCGCGTCCTCGACGATGCCGCGGACCTTCGCGGACGCCTCAGTGGAGACGGTGGAGGAGTCGACGATGATCTTCGGCTTGTGCTCGCCGGTGAGCAGGCCGCCCGGGCCGCCGATGACAGCTTCGAGGTCCTTGTCCGCCGAGACCATGATGAACACGATGTCCCGGTCGGCGAGGTCGGCGGGGGTGTCGACGATCTTCGCACCGAACTCAGTAAGGGGCTCGCACTTGGCCCTGGTGCGGTTGTAGGCGGCCACGTCGTAGCCAACGTTCAGCAGGCGGAGGGCGAGTTGGTAGCCCATCCGACCGGTACCGATCCACCCGACGGTGGGCGTGGCAGCGGCCATGCGATCCTCCTCGTAAGGACTTCTAACGACAGACAAGCGGCAACTGACGTCACCAAGAAAACAGCTTAGGTGCAATCGTTTGCAACTTTGGCGATAGTTCGCGGTAATGTCAAGTCATTCGCCACATGCGTCCCGCGCGCGGCTCAGCCGAAGATCTCCGGGTGCCTGCTCAGCTCAAGGCGGGTGCGCCTGATGTGCATGACGAGCACGCGCTCGGCGTCGTCGGCGTCCTCACGGCGCAGGCAGTCGAGCAGCAGGCGGTGCTCCAGGTGCGTCACGCCGAGGTCCGCCTGCCGAGCGGCGAGCTTAGTGAATTCGCGGCGGTAATGCTGGGTGGTATTCCACATTCTCCCGATGATCTGTGACGTTTCCCCCGGCACGGCCGCCGAGTAGGAGGCGAGGTGGAACTCCCTGTCAGCGCGGAGGAACGCGCTGACGTCGCCGCCCGACCGCTCCATCGCCTCGGCCAGGTCCGCCAGCCGGCCGAGGATGGCGTCGTCAAGGCCGGGCAGGGACGCGCGCAGCAGCAGCGGCTCGAGGCGCTCCCTGATCTGGTAGAGCTCGGCGCACTCCGCGAGGGTCAGCCGCGTCACCCAGGCGCCGGAGTTCGCGACGAGGGTCACCAGGCCCTCGGCCTGCAGCAGCCGCAGCGCCTCGCGCACCGGGATCCGGCTCGCACCCGAGCGCGCGGCGACGTCCTCCTGCCTGATCCGCTCCCCCGGCCGGTAGCTGCCGTCGAGGATCGCCGCGCGCAGCGCGTCCGCGATCCGCTGGCTCGCCACCCCGTGGTCGCCGGGCACGTGGTTGTCGGCCCCGCGGGCAGCGCTGCCGTCCGTCACTGCCCTGGGTGCGCCGGGTGCCACAGCTTCACCTGTTTTCCATCCTTGGGCGCGTCCCTCTCGTACGCCTTGCCGCCCGGGTAGCTGACCAGCTCGAACTGCATTCCCCACGGGGCCAGGAAATACAGCCAGCGCTGCCCCGCCGACGCGTTCCTGCTGGCCACGGGGCCGGCCAGGAGCCGCACGCCCCTGGACTTGAGGTACGCGGCAGCCGCGTCCATGTCGTCGACGTAAAAGGCCACGTGGTGCCCGCCGAGGTCGCTGTTGCGCGGCACGTCCCGCTGCCCGTCGTGCCGCTCGTACTCGAAGACCTCGAAGTTCAGCCCGAACCCGCACCGGTAGAAGCGGATCTCGTTGACGACGCGGCGCGGGTCCACGTTCAGGTGCTCGAGCATCCAGTCGTCGTCGTGCCGCATCTCCGGCAGCGCGTACACGAACTCGCAGCCGAGCACGTCGACGAGGAACTCGTGCGCCTGCTCCATGTCAGGCACGGTGATCCCGATGTGGTCGCCGCCGCGCAGCCCCGGTATGCCCATGAGTCCTCCTCGACGATGAATGTATCCAATCTAACGGCTAGAAGAGCAATAGTCCCCCGAACGAGGGCGGCTGACGGTTGAAATGTATGCATCTTCGGACTAGCGTGGCGGACATGTCACGCGTAAAGCGCCTCACGCCTGCCGCGGAGTGGAGCGAGTTGTCCACCACGGCGGCGGACTGGAAGGCGGCCGACCCCGCGCTGCTCGCCACGATGCTCGGCCAGCTCCACCTGATCCGCGCCTTCGAGGAGACGGTCCTCGAGCTGGCCGGCGAGGGCCTCGTGCACGGGCCCGCGCACTCCTCGGTCGGCCAGGAGGGCGGCGCGGTCGGCTCGATCGTGAGCCTGCGCTCCTCCGACGCGGTCAACGGCTCGCACCGCGGGCACCACCAGTTCCTCGCCAAGGCGATCACCCACGTCACCAAGGGATCGCTGTCCCTGGACTCGCTGGTGACCCCCGAGGTCGCCGAGGTACTCCAGCGCACCCTCGCCGAGATCCTCGGCCTTGCCCAGGGGTACTGCGCCGGGCGCGGCGGGTCGATGCACCTTCAGTGGTTCGAGGCCGGCGCCCTGGGCACGAACGCGATCGTCGGCGGCGGCGTGCCCATGGCCGCGGGGAACGCCTGGGCCCAGAAGCACTCTCCGGCAGGCCCTGACGGAACGGACCTGACCGTCACCTACTTCGGCGACGGGGCGGCCAACATCGGGTCGGTGCTTGAGTCGCTGAACCTCGCCTCCGCGTGGAAGCTGCCGGTCTGCTTCTTCATCGAGAACAACGGCTACGCCGTGTCCACCACCGTCGAGGAGGCCACCGGCGAGCCCCGGCTGTCGGCCAGGGCCCTCGGCTTCGGCATCACGTCCTGGCGGGTCGACGGCATGGACCCGCTCGCGGTGCACCTGGTCATGGAGAAGGCGGCGGAGCGGCTCCGCGCCGGGGAGGGACCGGTCGTCGTCGAGGCGCTCGTCTACCGGTTCTTCCACCAGAACGGCCCGTACCCCGGGTCCGCGTTCGGCTACCGGAGCAAGGAGGAGGAGGCCGGGTGGCGGGCGCGCGACCCGGTTAACCGGGTCGCGCGGGAGATGATCAGGCTCGGGCTGATCGACGAGGCGGGTGTCGCCGCCGTGCGCGCCCAGGCCGTCGAGGCGATGCGGGCGGCCGCCGGGGCGCTCGTCGAGCCCGACCCGGTGCCGGGCGCCAAGGTCGGC
>JAWWPV010000006.1:0-5154 GCA_033854775.1 Trebonia sp. | reverse complement strand
TAGAGCGGGTTGGTGAACGGGGACTCCTGCGGCTCGTAGTGCGTCGGCAGCGGGCCGTCCAGCACGCCGGCCGGGGCGAAGAGCCAGGCCTTGCCGTCCGCCTGCAGGATGAACGGATCGATGCCCGAGATCGCGGCCACGCCGGTGGCACCTTCGGGCGGCCGGAACGACGGCGGCCGGTCGGCGACGAAGTCCGCCACGTCGTGCCCGGTCCACTTGCCCGCTTGCTCGTCCCACCAGACCAGGGCCTTGCGCTCGCTCCACGGCTTGCCGTCGGGGTCGGCCGAGGCCCTGTTGTAGATGATGCGCCGGTTGGCCGGCCACGCCCAGCCCCACTCCGGGGCGATCCAGTTCTGGTCCCTGCCTGGCTTGCGGCGGGCGGTCTGGT
Source organism: Trebonia sp. (assembly GCA_033854775.1). Lineage (GTDB taxonomy): Bacteria > Actinomycetota > Actinomycetes > Streptosporangiales > Streptosporangiaceae > Trebonia. Next base: position 4,766 of record JAWWPV010000006.1, on the reverse strand, counting down.
TGACCCCGTCGGCGTACACGCCGCAGTAGATCCAGCAGCCGCACGCGGTAGTGCCGTCGTCCTTCAGCTTGGTGTACGCCGGCAGCGGGTCGCCGTTCGCATCCCAGCCGTTGACCTCGCGCAGCACCGCCTCCGCGGAAGGCTCGGCCACCGGCCCCTCGACCGGGTAGTCCCAGGTGAGGTCGAGCACCGGGCGGTCCATCTCATCCGCCGAGCCGGCCAGCTTCGAGCGGATCAGGCGGCCCAGGTGGTAGGTGAACCACAGGTCGCTGCGCGCGTCCCCGGCCGGCTCGACCGCGGCGTGGTGCCACTGCAGCATGCGCTGGGTGTTGGTGAAGCTGCCGTTCTTCTCGGTGTGCGCCGCGGCGGGCAGGAAGAAGATCTCGGTCCCGATGTCTTCCGTGCGCAGCTCGCCGCTGTCGATCTCCGGCCCGTCCTTCCAGAACATGGCGGACTCGATCAGCGAGAAGTCGCGCACCACCAGCCAGTCGAGCTTGGCCAGGCCGAGCCGCTGGAGCTTGCCGTTGGCCGAGCCGACCGCGGGGTTCTCGCCATACAGGAAGTAGCCCTTGCAGTCACCGGCGAGCTGCGCCATCACGGTCTCGTAGGTGGAGTGGCTGCCGGTCAGCTTGGGCAGGTAGTCGAAGCAGAAGTCATTCGCCTCGGTCGCCGCCTGGCCCCACCACGCCTTCAGCAGGCTGACCGTGTAGGCCCGCATGTTCGCCCAGAACCCCCGGTCCGTGCCCTCCGCCGCCACGAACGCGTCAAGGTCCTCGTTCGAGTGCGCGTGCGGCATCGGGATGTAGCCGGGCAGCAGGTCGAACAGCGTCGGGATGTCGGTGGAGCCCTGGATGGACGCGTGCCCGCGCAGCGCCAGGATGCCGCCGCCGGGCCGGCCGATGTTGCCGAGCAGAGTCTGGAGTATCGACGCGCCGCGGATGTACTGCACGCCCACGGTGTGCTGCGTCCAGCCGACGCTGTAGACCCACGCCGTGGTCCGGTCCCTGCCGGAGTTCTCCGTGACCAGCTCGCAGATCCGGCGGAACGTGTCCTGGGGCACGCCGCAGGCCTGCTCCACCATCTCTGGCGTGTACCGGGCGTAGTGCCGCTTCAGTATCTGGAACACGCACCGGGGATGCTCAAGCGTCGGGTCGGTCTGCGGCCTGCCGACGTGCGCGCCGCCGGAGCCGTGCGCCTCGCCCCGGCCCGCCTGCCGGACCGCGGACGTCCCCGTCCGGTCCTCGTGCAGCGTGTCGCGCTCACCAGACGCGGCCTGCACCTGGGCGCCCTCGTACTCCCAGGTCTGCGTGTCGTACATACGATGCTCAGGCTCGAAGCCGGAGAACAGGCCGTCCAGGTCCTCGGTGTCGGCGAAGTCCTCGCCGATGATCGTCGCGGCGTTGGTGTAGTTCAGCACGTACTCACCGAAGAATTTCCCGCTGGTCAGCACGTGGTTGATCAGCCCGCCGAGGAGCACGATGTCCGAGCCGGCCCGCAGCGGCACATGCAGGTCGGCGACCGCGCTGGTGCGCGTGTACCTGGGGTCCACGTGAATCACGGTGGCACCGCGGGCCTTGGCTTCCATGACCCACTGAAAGCCGACCGGGTGGCACTCGGCCATGTTGGAGCCCTCGATGACGATGCAGTCGGAGTTCTGCAGGTCCTGCTGCGTCGTGGTGGCGCCGCCGCGCCCGAAGCTAGTCCCCAGACCGGGGACGGTGGCGGAGTGTCAAATGCGGGCCTGGTTCTCGATCTGCACCGCGCCGAGCGCGGTGAACAGCTTCTTGATGAGGTAGTTCTCCTCGTTGTCCAGCGTCGCGCCGCCCAGCGAGGCGAACCCGAGGGTCCGCCTGACCCGCTTCCCGTCGGCCTCCCACTGCCAGCCGTCCCGCCTGGCCGCGATCACCCGGTCGGCGATCATGTCCATCGCCTCGTCGAGGCCGAGCGTCTCCCAGTCGGTGCCATGCGGCCGTCGGTACAGCACCTGGTACCGCCGCGCCGGGCCGGTGGTGAGCTGCAGGCTCGCCGATCCCTTCGGGCACAGCCGCCCCCGCGACACCGGTGAGTCGGGGTCACCCTCGATCTGGACGACTTTGTCCCCGCGCACGTACACGCTCTGCCCGCAGCCCACCGCGCAGTACGGGCAGACCGACTTGACCACCGCGTCGGCGGACGCGGTCCGCGCGGTCAGCCGCGCGCTCGCCGCGCTCCTGACCGCCGCGCCCCGCCCCGTCCGGTCAGGCCCGGTCGCCTGCCGGTAGGCAGGCCACTGCTCGATCCACGTCCGCACGCCCATGGCCCCCGTCTACCCGCCAGCGTCAGCCGAAACGCGGGAACGTTTGCCCGTTCCTGGCCAGGGAAGACGCCAGCGCATGGCCGAGGAAAATCTCAGCGCGCGCAAACCGGGCGCGGTAATCACCTGGCTCACCTGGTGGATTCTGCTGACGTCGCTGTGGGTGGCGGTCGACGACTCCGTCGCGGCCGACGAGCTGCTCGCGGGCGCGGGCGCCGCCGCGCTTGCCGCCGTGGCCGCCACCCTGGCGAGCCGCCAGGCGCGGACGCGGTACCGGATCAAGGCCGCGTGGATTCGGAGGGCACTTGCCCTGCCGGGGCAGGTCGCCAGCGACACCATCGCGGTCTTCGCCGTGCTCGCCAGGACCATCGCAACCAAGGCACCGCCACCGCCCGGCGCCTACCGCGAGGTCCCCGGCCGCTATGGCGATGACTCGCCCCTCGGCGTGACACGGCGTGTCCTGCTCACCGGCGCCCGCAGCCTGACGCCGAACGCGTTCGTCGTGGACATCGACAAAGAACGCGACGTCATGCTCGTCCACGAACTGGTGGTGCGCCGGTGACCAGCTTCGTCGTCGCCGCTATCGCCATGCTCGTGGCGCTGGTCCCGGCCGGGATCGTCATCGTCCGCGGCACCCTCGCCGACGCAGTGGTCGGCTTCGAGTTCCTCACCTCGGTCGCGGTGCTGGTGTTCGCGCTGCTCGCCGAGGGCTTCAAGCGGCCGAGCCTGTTCGAGTTCCCCGTGCTGCTCGCCGTGCTGCTGCTCGGCAGCGGCCTGGTATTCGTCCGCGCGCTTGAGCGCTGGCTGTAAGGAAGGGGCCCTGTGATCAGGGAGATCATCACTGACGTGCTGCTCGCGCTGGCGGTGCTGACCGTGGCCGCGGCCGCGGTCGGCGTGGCGGTCATGCCCGGCGCCGCCGCCCGGCTGCACTACGTCACCCCCGCCGCCGTCGTGGCGCCGGTGCTGGTGCTGCTGGCGGTCTTCGTGACCGAGGGCCTGGACGAGAACACGGGGGAGACGCTCCTTGCCGCCCTCATCATGATCGCGACGGCCCCGTTCCTCTCGCACGCGACGATCCGCGCGATCCGCGCCAGGGACAGCACTCCTGCCGGCGCCCCGGGCAACGCCAGCGGGAGGGAACGACCATGATCCCGAACGTCCTCATGGACATCCTCCAGGTCACCGTCCTTATCCTGGTGGCGGCCGGCGCGGCCGTCGTGGTCCGCACCAGGGAGCGGACCCGCCTCGTGCTCGTCCTGTCCGGGTACGGCATGCTGCTGGCGATCTTGTTTTTCACCTTCCAGGCGCCCGACGTGGCACTGTCCGAGCTGACGGTTGGCGCGGTCGCCCTGCCGCTCATTCTCCTGCTCGCGATCGCCAAAGTGCGATGACCCCACTTCAGCGTCGCTGGCTGTTCGCGATCGCCGCCGCCGGCCTGGTCGCCTGCTACCTGTGGGCGTTCGCCGGCCTGCCCGGCTTCGGTAACTACCCGGGCCCCTACGGACAGGACATCCTGTCCCACGCCATCGCCCAGACGAACGCCACCGGCGTGGTGTCCGCCATCAACTTCGACTACCGGGGCTTCGACACCGTCGGCGAGGAGTTCATCCTGTTTACCGCCGCGGCCGGGATGAGCGTGGTTCTGCGCCGGCTGCGCGGCGAGCACGAGCAGGACCGGTCTCCCTACGACCAGGCCAGGAACCGGGGGCTCCCGCCGACGAGCGACGCCATCCGGGTGCCGGCGCTGGCGCTTGTCGGCCCGGTCGTCCTCATCGGCTGGTGGCTCGCCTCGCACGCCCAGACCAACCCGTCCGGCGGCTTCCAGGGCGGCGTCATCCTGGCCAGCGCGTTCATGCTGATCTACCTGTCCGGCGAGTTCCTCGCCTTCCGCCGCCTCAGCCCGGTCGCGCTGCTCGACGGCGCCGAGGCCCTGGGCGCCGGCGCGTTCGTCGCGGTCGGCCTCGCCGCGGTCGCCCAGGGCCTGCCGTACCTGGACAACTTCCTGCCGCTCGGCCAGGTACCCGGCGCGGTCAGCTCCTCGGGCACGATCGCCCTGATCAGCTTCTTCGTCGGCATCGAGGTGGCCGCCGCGTTCGTGCTCATCATCGGCGAGCTGCTTGAGCAGACGCTCCTCGTCCGCGCGGGAGGCCGCCGATGACCGTGGTCCCGTTCCTCGTCGTGGCGTGGATCGTCGCGTCCGGCCTGTACGGCCTGGTCACCAGCCGGGACCTCATCCACCAGATCGTCTGCCTGATCGTGGTGCAGTCATCCACGTACGTGCTGCTCCTCGGCGTCGGCTACGTCTCCGGCGGCGTCGCGCCTTACTTCTACGACATCTCGCCGCACGCGAAGGCCGTCGACCCCGTGGTGCAGGCCCTGGCGCTCACCGACGTGGTGGTCGAGGCCGCGGTGACCGCGCTGCTGCTGTCGTTCGCGATCCAGGCGCACAAGCGTTTCGGCACCCTCGACCCGC
>JAWWPV010000005.1:0-3567 GCA_033854775.1 Trebonia sp. | reverse complement strand
TGCCGTCCCGCTTCATCGGCTGCGTCGGGGCCGACCCGGTCGCGGAGATGCTGAGCGCCGAGCTCGCGGGTCATGGAGTCGACGTGCGGGTGCAGCGGCGCGGGCGGACAGGGACGATCGTCGTGCTCGTGGACTCCGAGGGCGAGCGCACGATGTATCCGGACCGTGCCGCGGCCGCCGAGCTGACCGGCGTGCCGGGCGAGTGGCTTGAGGCTGCCGCCTTCCTGCACGCGCCGTCCTACTGCTTCGCGGCCGACCCCACCGCCACGTCCGTCCTGCGGCTCATCGGGCACGCGGGCCAGGCCGGCGTTCCCGTCTCGCTTGACGCGTCCTCTACCGGCATGATCTCCGAGTACGGACTTGACCGCTACCTGGACCTCGTGACCGCGGTACGGCCCGCCGTCCTGTTCGCCAACGCGCGCGAGGCCAGGCTCCTGAACCTCGCGCGGCCTCAGTTCGCGAAGACCATGACCGTTGTCAAGGACGGCGCGAGGTCCACGACGGTAACCCCACCCGGCGGCGGAGCGCAGACCGTGCCGGTACCGCCGGCGCCGCCCGTCAGCGACTCGACGGGAGCCGGGGACGCCTTCGCGGCGGGTTTCCTCGCCGCCCGGATGCGGGGCGCCACCCCGATGGAAGCAGTCATGGCCGGGCACACGCTGGCCCGCTCGGTGCTGTTCTCGCCCGGGGCGACCACCTCCGCTGCGCTGGGTGAGACCGGCCGGCGTCCTTCATAGGCATCTTTAGCGGAATTTAAATTCGCAGACGCACAGGTCGTGATCTGAGAAAGTTGAGATTACCTGGGTCCTGAGCAACTCAAGTTCGGGTGAATAGATGACGTCGTCAGATTCGATGCCGCGATACGTCGGGGTTCCTGTCACGCCGCGACGGGTCCCTGTCACGCCGCGACGGAAGTTGCGCGCGACCTTATCCGTTAGCAGCTCGCGGTGCTCGGTATTGAAGTCGCCGGCCACCAGCACGGGCAGTTCATGTAGAGCGCCGATTGAGTCAGCGAGCTCTTGCCAGACCGTTCCGAAGGCTGGCTCGCGAGCATCGCGCTCAAATTTGTAGAACGGGAAGACATGGACCGTGGCGAACCAGAGCGCGCGCTCCCCGATATGAACCTTGACGGCTAGCAGTCCCTTGTCATGGCTAGCGAGCAGGCGTTCGCCGGATCTTACGCGCAGGCCTGGATTGGGCAGCAATATCCGCCGGACCTCGCTGCACCGCCACCTACTCGCAATGACAACGCCCATCCGCCTGTCGGTGAACATCGCGGACTCTGACATTGGAAAAGTCGTGCGCTGTGCCATACCTATGCTGTCAAGCGGCCCGGATTCCGGGAAGCTGCCGTCCGGGGTGAGGGCCACCTCCTGGAGAGCCGCCAGGTCAACTCCGTCAAGAAACTGGACCAGTTCAAGGGCCGGATCGCCGCCGGGGGTCACGGGGACGCCCTCGTGTATGTTCCAGGTCGCGACCTTGAGCGTCTCCGGATGCCCTGACTGCGGCGCGCTATCGCTGCTCATGGGTGCCATATTCTGCCACGTCAATCAGCGTCAGCAGTATCGACGTGCAGATATAACCGGCGCGCGGGCTGAACTGCGGCAGCAGGCTCAGCCCGCGTCTGGCGTCACGATGCCGTATTCGCGGATGCGGCGGTAGATCGTCGCGCGGGACATCCCGAGCGCGCGGGCCGCACGGATCTTGTTGCCGGCGTGGTCGAGCAGGGACTGCACGATCGCGTCCCGCTCGATCGACTCAAGCGGCGACAGCACCCGGCGCGACACCGTCCAGCACTCGGGCGGCAGGTCCTCGGGCATGATCTGGCCGGCCCTCCGGCGCTGCACCACCTGCTTGAGCACCTGCCAGAGCTGGGCCGCGTTCCCCGGCCAGGTGTGCCGCAGCAGCAGCTGCATCGCGGCGGGGGAGCACGTGACGCGGCACTGCTGGCTCAGCTTGCCGAGGAAGAACGGCACCAGGTCGCGAAGGTCCTCGCTGTGATGGCGCAGCGGCGGCACGGCCACGGACCCGGGGAACTGCCGCAGCAGGGCCGCCAGGTCGGCCCGGGCGGCATCGCGGTCGAGGGTGACCGCCACCCGCAGGCCTCGCGGGGTCGTCTCGCCGAGGGATGACTCTGCGTCCCGGTCGGCATCCCTCGCCTCCTGCAGCGCTCCCGCCAGCGCCCGCACCTGGCGCGCGTTGAGCAGGTGCACGTGCCGCAGCACGAGCATCCCCGTGCCCTCAGCCAACTCCGTACGGACCTGGCTGAGCCAGTCGTGGTCATGCGCCGCGTCGGCGGCGTCGAGTACGTGGCAGGGTGCCGCGGGACTGCGCCGCTGGTGCACGGCCCGGACAAGCGCGAGCTTGCCGACGCCATGCTCGCCTTCCAGGGCCAGCCACTCGCCGCGCTCGTAGCTTGCCTCCGCGACCCGGCCCGCCCGCCGCCAGGCCGCGCCTGAGCCGACGAGGCCGGGCAACGCCATGGCGGCGCGCGCGACGACCGCCTCCGTGGCCGGTGACGCGGCCGGGGTGACCAGCTTGACGTGCACCACGCCGTCGACGAGCGGCCCGGCGTTGGCCGCGGTCGCGAGAATGCCAAATTCCCCGACCGGGCGGCAGAACATCCGGGCCACCGCCCCGCTCGGCAGGTCCACCGTCACCGCGCCTGGCGCCCGCCACCGGCCCTGCGTCCCAGCGGCGATGGCCTGTGCGGAGAGGGTCTCGGTGGCCTGCGAGATCAGCTCCGCCTGATCCGCGGGGGACAGGGCCCTCCTGGCATGGTCGTTGAGCATGACGACGTCGTTGCCGAGGGCGAGCACGATGCCGCCGGTGTGCCGGCAGGCCCGCGTGTACTCCTGTAGCAGCCGCAGGTCCCGGCCGTTGCTTGTCTTGGTAAGCGCCTGGCCGAGCTGGTCGGCGGTAGAGCTCACCAGGGAGAGCATGAGCGGGTCGGCGTCCCTGCGCCAGCAGGTCAGGTCGATCACGCCGATGGTCTTGCCGGACAAGGGGTCGCGGAGGGGCACCCCGGCGCAGGCCATGCCCTCAAGCCGCTCCGCGTAGTGCTCGTGCCCGAACACGTGCGTGGGGCCGCCCGATTCGAGGGCGGTCCCGATGCCGTTGGTACCGACGACGTCCTCGGCGTAGGAGAAGCCGGGGATGAGCATGATCGTGTCAAGCTGCCGTTCCAGCTCACGGTCGCCGGTCAGCCGGCGCAGCACGCGCCCGGTCGCGTCGGTCAGGATGATGCTGATCGGCTGCCCGTCAAGCTGCTCGTGCAGGTGCCGCAGCACCGGCTCGGCGGCGCGCGCGAGCGCCGTGTCGAGGTCGGGCGCGCCCAGGTAGCTCAGGTCGAGCCGGTCGGCCGCGATCCGCCACTCCCGTGACCGCCACCAGGAAGCCAGGATCGGCTCCCTGACCGCCTTCCGGTCGACAGGCTCGGCGGCCAGGAAGTGGTCCCTGGCCTCGGCCAGGGGGTCCCGCCCCCCAGGCAGCCCGCGCTCGGGCAAAGCACTACCCGGCGCGCCGTTGTCCGGCACTCCACTGTGCAGCCTCGTCGATGCACGTCTC
>JAWWPV010000004.1:0-3586 GCA_033854775.1 Trebonia sp. | reverse complement strand
TACTTCACGCCGCTGATCCTCGTGCTGGCGGTGATCTCGATCATCTACGGGGCCATCGTGGCGATCGGGCAGACCTCGATGAAGCGGCTGATCGGTTACACCTCGATCTCCCACTTCGGCTTCATCGTGCTCGGCATCTTCGCGTTGACCTCGCAAGGGGCGTCGGGCGCGACGCTCTACATGGTCAACCACGGTTTCTCGACCGGCGCGCTGCTGCTGATCGCCGGGTTCCTCATCGTCCGCCGTGGCTCGGACAAGATCTCCGACTACGGCGGCGTGCAGAAGGTCGCCCCGGTGCTGGCCGGGCTGTTCCTCCTGGCCGGCCTGGCCGGGCTGTCGCTGCCCGGCCTGTCGACCTTCGTGTCGGAGTTCCTCGTGCTGGTCGGCACGTTCTCCCGGTACAAGGTGGCGGGCTCGTTCGCGGTGGCCGGGATCATCCTGGCGGCGATCTACATCCTCTGGATGTACCAGCGCACGATGAACGGGCCGGTCGCCGAGTCCGTGTCGGCCATGCCCGACCTCAAGCCGCGCGAACTGCTCGCGGTGGTGCCGCTGGTCGCGCTGATCATCGCGATGGGCGTCTACCCCAAGCCGGTGCTCGACGTGATCAACCCGGCCGTCAAGGCCACCATGTCCCAGGTGGGCTCAACTGACCCGGTGCCCGCTCATCCCGCAGCCGCCCCCCAGAATGGAACACAGCCGTGACCCTGCTTGCTGCTGCCACGGCCGCCGTGCCGGGGGCGATCCCGGCGCCGAGCATCGAGTACAGCCAGCTCGCGCCGATGCTCGTCGTCTTCGGCGCGGCCATCGTCGGCGTGCCCGTCGAGGCCTTCGTGCCCCGCGAGCTGCGCCGTGCCGTCCACCTGCTGGTGACCTTCGGCGCCCTGGTGGCGGCGTTCGTCTGGACCTGCGTGATCGCCGCGTCCTCGACGATCTTCGCCAAGGGGAGCGCCGGAGACGTGGTGGCGGGTGCGGTGGCCAAGGCGGGCGCGGCCGCGACAGGCGCCGTGGCCGTGGACCGGCCCACGCTGTTCATCCAGGGCACGATCCTCGTGCTCGCGGCCGTTTCCGTGCTGCTGATCGCGGACGCCTCGCACGACGTGTCCTCGTTCGCCGGGCAGGCGGCCGCGGTCCCCGGGTCGCCAGAGGAGCGGGCCGGGCTGCGCGCCGGCCTGGTGCACACCGAGATTTACCCGCTGACCCTGTTCTCAGTCGGCGGCATGCTGCTCTTCCCGGCCGCGAACGACCTGCTGACGATGTTCATCGCACTCGAGACGCTGTCGCTCCCGCTGTACCTGCTGTGCGGGCTCGCCAGGCGCCGCCGCCTGCTCTCGCACGAGGCGGCGATGAAGTACTTCCTGCTCGGCTCGTTCTCCTCGGCGTTCTTCCTGTTCGGCATCGCGATGCTCTACGGGTTCTCCGGGTCGGTGTCGCTTGCCTCGATCGCGTCCGCGGCGTCGGCGGGCACGGGGTCCGACACCCTGCTGTTCGGCGGTATCGCGCTGGTCGGCCTCGGGCTCCTGTTCAAGATCGGCGCCGTGCCGTTCCAGAGCTGGAAGCCGGACGTCTACCAGGGCGCGCCGACCCCGATCACGGCCCTGATGGCGTCCTGCACCGTGGTGTCCGCGTTCGGCGCGCTGCTGCGGGTGTTCTACGTCGCCTTCGGCACGCTGACCTGGGACTGGCGCCCGGCGCTGTGGGTCGTCGCGGTCCTCACCATGGTCGTCGGCGCCGTGATCGCCATCACGCAGACCGATGTCAAGCGGCTGCTCGCCTACTCCTCCATCGCCCACGCCGGGTTCATCCTGACCGCGGTGATCTCCTCGTCCGTGCAGGGCCTGTCGGCGTCGCTGTTCTACCTGGCGACCTACGGCCTGAGCACGATCGGGGCGTTCGCGGTGATCACGCTGGTGCGCGACTCGGGCGGCGAGGCGGATCACCTGTCCCGCTGGGCCGGGCTCGGCAAGCGGTCGCCCGTGGTCGCCGGCGTGTACGCGCTGTTCCTGCTCACCTTCGCGGGCATCCCGCTGACGTCCGGGTTCGCCGGTAAGTTCGCCGTCTTCTCGGCGGCGATCGCGGGCGGTGCGACGCCGCTCGTCATCGTCGGTGTCGTGGCCTCGGCGATCGCCGCGTTCTTCTACGTTCGCGTGATCGTGCTGATGTTCTTCAGCGACCCGGTGCCGGACGGCCCCGTGGTGGCCGTGCCGTCGGTGTTCACCGGGACCGCGGTGGCCCTCGGCGCCCTGTCGGCCGTGGTGTTCGGCATCGTGCCAGGTCCGCTGCTCTCCCTCGCCAACCACGCGGCGACGCAACTGTTCGTGCGATAACTCGTTTTCTCTTGCCCGGTGGCCGCCTGCCGCTCTCCGCTTGTTAGCGTTGTAGAGAGGGCAGGCGGCCATCGGCTACCTGGCTGGTGTCGCGCACCAGGGAGTCTCGTAGACTGGTGTGCCCGTACGCTGGGCTTGCACGCCGACGACATGGAGTCCGAGTGAGCATCGCTGTTCCTGTCGACCTTGCCGACGCGGCACTGACCGCGGAGATGGCCGAGGACCTCGCCGTCGTTGAGGCAGCCCTGCGCGACACCTCGTTCGGCGGCGACGAGATGTTCGCCGAGGTTTCCCGGCACATGATGCACGCGGGAGGCAAGCGGTTCCGCGCCATGCTCGTGCTGCTCGCCGCCCGGTTCGGTGACTGCCGCGACAAGCGGATCGTGCCCGCGGCCGTCGCCATCGAGCTGACCCACCTGGCGACGCTGTTCCACGATGACGTCATGGACGAGGCGTCGATGCGCCGCGGCCACGAGTCGGCCAACTCGCGGTTCGGCAACTCGATCGCCATCCTCGCGGGCGACTACCTGTTCGCCAGGGCATCCCGCATCCTCGCCGACCTTGGCCCCGACGCCATCAGGATCCAGGCGCAGACGTTCGGCCGCCTTGTCGACGGCCAGCTGCTCGAAACGGTCGGCGTGCGGCCTGGTGAGGACCCCCTCGACCACTACATGCACGTCATCACGGAGAAGACCGGGTCGCTGATCGCCACGTCAGGACGGTTCGGCGCGATGTTCTCCGGGGTGCCCAACGAGATGGCGGACCTGATCTCTGACGCGTGCCTGCGGATCGGCGTGGCCTGGCAGCTCTCCGATGACGTCCTCGACATCGCGTCCACCGCCGCGGAGTCCGGCAAGGAGCAGGGCACCGACCTGCGACAGGGCGTGCGCACGCTGCCGGTCCTCTACGCGCTGCGCGATACCTCAAGCGACCCGGACGCGGTCCGGCTGCGCGAGCTCCTGCTCGACGCCGATCTCACCGACCCGCTGCTGCACGCGGAGGCCCTCGGCCTGCTCCGGACGTCACCCGCGGTCGAGGAGGCCAGGCAGACGGTCAGGACGTGGATCGGCGACGCGAGCGACCTGATAGCGCAGCTCCCCGAGGTCCCGGCCCGCGCCGCCTTCGAGTCCCTCTGCGACTTCGTCAAAACCCGCACCGCCTAGCGCCAGGGCCGCGATCCGCAATCCTCCCGCCCTGGATCCCCGGGTGGTTGCGGCAACGGGCCGGCTATGGGCGGCCCGTTGCCACAACCACCCGGC
>JAWWPV010000003.1:0-3227 GCA_033854775.1 Trebonia sp. | reverse complement strand
GGCTAAAGCGCGACGACGTAAGACCGCTGACCGGCCGGGAGATCGGGTGGCTGTTCGCGGCCTACGCGAGCGGTGAGGTGGCGGACGAGCAGATGGCCGCGCTGCTGATGGCGATCTACTTTAACGGCCTCACCCCGGACGAACTCCGGGCCTGGACCGGGGAGATGGTCGCCTCCGGCGAGCGCCTCGATCTCACCCGCCTGCGCAAGCCCTCGGTGGACAAGCACTCGACCGGCGGCGTCGGGGACAAGGTCTCGCTGATCCTCGCTCCGCTGGTGGCGAGCTGCGGCGCCGCCGTGCCGCAGCTTTCCGGCCGCGGCCTCGGGCATACCGGCGGCACGCTGGACAAGCTCGAGTCGATCCCCGGCTGGCGCGCCAGCCTCAGCGGGGAAGGGCTGATCGCGGCACTCAACGAGGCTGGCGCGGTTATCGCGGCGGCGGGCGCCGGACTTGCCCCGGCGGATCGCAGGCTCTACGCGCTCCGCGACGTGACCGGCACGGTCGAGTCGATCCCGCTGATCGCGAGCTCGATCATGTCCAAGAAGATCGCCGAGGGAACTCAGGGGCTCGTGCTCGATGTCAAGACGGGTTCCGGCGCCTTCATGAAACAGCGGGAGCGAGCCGTCGAGCTCGCCCGTACCATGGTCGCGCTCGGCGAGGAGCACGGCGTCCGCACCCGCGCGCTCGTCACCCGGATGGACACTCCCCTCGGCCGCGCGGTCGGCAATGCCGTCGAAGTCGAGGAGGCGATCGAAGCGCTCCGCGGCGGTGGTCCTGCCGACCTGATGGAAGTCACGTACGCGCTCGCGCGGGCCATGCTCGACCTCGCGGGCATCGACGCCGACCCCGAAATGGCGGTAAGCAGCGGCCGCGCCCTCGATGCCTACAAGGCGATGATCCGCGTCCAGGGCGGCGACCCGGATGCTCCGCTGCCGCAGGCACGTCACCGGCGGGAGGCGCTGCCGGCGCCGGGCACCGGCTGGCTCACGAAGCTCGACGCGCTCGCCGTGGGTGTCGCCGCGTGGCGGCTTGGCGCAGGCCGCGCCCGCAAGGAGGATGCCGTCAGCCACACCGCCGGCGTGCGCTGCCTGGCCAAGCCAGGCGACTACGTCCGCCAGGGGCAAAGCATTCTCGAGCTCCGCGCTGATGACCCCGCCAGGTTCGCCTCGGCGCTCGAGGCGCTGGACGCGGCGGACGTGATTACGATCGGCAGCGAACCGCCACCGCATGTGCCGCTAGTCATAGACGACTTGGGAGCGTAGCCCGCGTGAACCCGACGATTGACCAGATCCGCGCCGTGCCGAAGGTGCTGCTGCACGACCACCTGGACGGCGGCCTGCGCCCGGCGACCGTCATCGAGCTCGCCGCAGAGACGGGTTACCGTGACCTTCCCGCCGGTGAGCCGGCTGAGCTGGCGAAGGTCCTCACCGCCGGGGCACACCGTGGTCACCTCAACTTGTACCTGGACGCCTTCCGGCACACGGTCGGGGTGATGCAGACCCCGGAGGCGCTGTACCGCGTGGCGCAGGAGTGCGCTGAGGACCTGGCCGCCGACGGGGTCGTCTACGCCGAAGTCCGGTTCGCCCCGGAGCTGCACACCTCGCGCGGCCTCACCCTCGACGAAATCGTCGAGGCCGTACTCGACGGGTTCCGCGCGGGCAGCGTCAAACGGCCGATCCTGGTGTACGCGCTGCTCACCGCCATGCGCACGGCGGCGCGCTCGCTTGAGATCGCTGAGCTCGCCGTCAGGCACCGCGACAAGGGCGTGGTCGGCTTTGACATCGCGGGCGCCGAGGCCGGCTGGCCGCCAAGCCGCCACCTGGACGCCTTCCAGTACATCCACAGGGAGAACTTCCACATCACGATTCACGCCGGGGAGGGGTTCGGACTGCCGTCGATCTGGGAGGCCGTGCAGTACTGCGGCACCGAGCGGCTCGGTCACGGCGTGCGGCTCTCCGACGACATCGAGATCTCCGCCAACGGCGAGGTCAAGCTCGGCCGGCTCGCAAGCTACGTCCGTGACCGGCGCATCCCGCTGGAGATGTGTCCGTCGTCGAACGTGCAGACCGGCGCGGCACCGTCCATCCAGAGTCACCCGCTGCGCCTGCTGCGCCAGCTGCAGTTCCGCGTGACGGTGAACACGGACAACCGGCTGATGAGCCAGGTCTCGCTGAGCTCGGAGTTCGAGCTGCTCGCCAGGGAATTCGGCTACGGCTGGTCAGACATCGAATGGCTGACGATCAACGCGATGAAGAGCGCGTTCGCCCCCTTCGACGAGCGGCTGCGGCTGATCAACACGGTGATCAAGCCCGGCTTCGCCGCCCGGGCGGTGAGCGACGGCGACCTCTCCGCGCAGGACAGGGCGAGATGACGAGGCCGGGAAAAAGCGGAGGCCTTGCCGCCAGGGCCGCCGCCTGGCGGGAAGCCGACCCTGACCCGCAGACCCGGGCCGAGCTCGGCCGCCTGCTCGCGGGCGGAGACACGGCCGCGCTGGCGGAGCGTTTCGAGGGGTCGCTGGCCTTCGGGACGGCAGGCATCCGCGCCGAGATGGGCGCCGGCTCGATGCGGATGAACAGGCTGGTGGCCGGCCGCGTGGCGGCCGGCCTGGCCCGCTACATCGCGGCAGGCGACCCGGCCGCGGCCGGGTCCGGGAACGGAGCCGGCGTCGTGGTCGGCTACGACGGCCGGGCCAAGTCCGCGGTGTTCGCCGCCGACGCCGCCCGGATCCTGTCCAGGGCGGGCGTCAGCGTCTCCATGCTGCCCAGGGCGCTGCCGACCCCGGTGCTTGCGTTCGCCGTGCGTCATACCCGCGCCGCCTACGGGCTCATGGTGACGGCCAGCCACAACCCGCGCCAGGACAACGGGATCAAGGTCTACGTGGGTGACGGGGGGCAGTTGCTTCCGCCCGCCGACGCGGAGATCGCCGCCTTCATCGACGCGGTGGACCCGCTTGCTCTGCCCGCGGGCTGGGCCGAGGGGCCGTTCGAGTTCACGCCGGCGGACGACGCCGTCAGCGCCTACGTCACGGCCGTGGCGGCTGGCGGCCGCCGGGCGCCCGGGGCGCCGGGCCTTAAGGTCGTGCATACCGCGCTGCACGGCGTCGGGGATGGCACGCTGCGAGAGGTGCTTGCCGCGGCCGGCTGGCCGCCGCCGGCCAGCGTCGCGGCCCAGCGGGAGCCTGACCCTGCCTTCCCGACCGTGCCTTACCCCAACCCGGAATTGCCTGG
>JAWWPV010000002.1:0-3956 GCA_033854775.1 Trebonia sp. | reverse complement strand
GGTGTCGACGTAGTCGGCCTTCTCCCCGGCCCCGGCGACGCCCATCATCAGCATGAAGTCGAGGAAGCCGTGCGTGGCGTTGCCCGGCTCCCACAGGGACTCGAGCGACACCTCGCCGAGCGCCTTCTCGATGTCACCGGAGGCGATCCAGTCGACCGCCTTGCGGTCGAACTCCGGGTCGGGGCCGTGCGGCCCGAACTGGCGGGGGCCGCCGAGCTCGAGCGACAGGTGCCCGGTGCCGATGATCGCGACCCGGAGGTGCGCGGGCCAGGACTCCACGACCTCGCGGATCATCTGGCCGAGCTGCACGTAGCGCTTGGGCTGCGGCAGCGGCGGCGCGAAGATGTTCGTGTAGATCGGCACGATCGGCAGGTCGCACTCCGGCCGCAGCGTGATCATCGGGCAGGTGACGCTGTGGTCGATCCGCAGCTCGTTGCTGAACGCGAGGTCGAAGCCCGCGTCAAGTCCGCTGCGCAGGATGTGCGACGAGAGGTTCTCGTCACCCTTGAAGAAGAGCCGCGGCAGGCCGAACTCGCGCTCCTCGTTGTACCAGTAGGCGTCGTAGAACGGTGCCTTGCCGACGAGGAACTGCGGCATGTTGTCGAGCCAGAGCTGGTGGAAGTGGTCGCTGCCCACGAGCACGAGCACGTCGGGGTTGGCCCGGGTGAGGGTCTCGCGGAACGAGGTGATCTTGGCGACCCACTCGTCGGCGAACGGCGGCCGGTCCGCGCCGGTGGACGTGGACGCGCGGTAGTAGAACGGGTGGTGGGTCGAGGCGATGACCGCTGCGATGGTCGCCATGGCGGCTCCCTTTGCCGTGAATCAGTGGAGGGGGGAGGAAGTTACTGGGACTTCGGTACCACGTAGTTGGCGTTGCGGTCCACGTGCATGTAGATGTCGTTCGCGATCGGCATCCGCTGCTCCTCCGCGATCTGCCCGAGGAGGCCCGCGGTCCTGGCGAGCAGCGCGAACCCGCGCAGCATGGCAAGCGGCAGCCCGAGGTCGGCCAGCACCGCGCCGCACACCCCGGCGCCGTTGAGCGGCAGCGTCCGGCCGAGGACCTGCGGGTGGACGCGCCCGATCGCCTCGAACAGGCGCAGGTGCGGGCCGCGCACTCCCTCTTCCGTCGCGATCTGGATCAGCCGCGGCGTGCGCGGGTCGCGGACCTTGTGCACCGGGTGGCCGAGGCCGGGGACGAACTTCTTCGCCGCGCGCGCCTTCTTGACCGCCTCAAGCGCGAGCGCGTCATAAACCGCGTCGTCGGGCGGGCAAGCGTCGTCGGCCGGAACCTCGCCCGCCTCGGCGAGCACGGCGGCCAGGTACTGACCGCAGTCCTCGGTTACCCCGAGGAACCGCGAACCGCCGCCGAGGATCCCGGCGGCGATCGCGCCCTGGAGCGAGTCGGGCGCCGACAGGTAGGTGAGCCTGGCGGCGATGGCGGTCGGGGTGAAGCCGTGATCGGCGAGCGCGACGAGCACCGACTCGAAGACACGCACCTCAGCGGAGGTCGGGCGGCGCTGAGTGACCATCCACAGCGTCAGCTCGCCGAACCCGACCTTGCCCATGAGGTCCTCGGCCAGGTCCTGGCCGAGGAGGGTGATCGTGTCGGCGTCCGAGGTGCCAAGCGAAGTTGGGTACTCCGTCATGATGTGTCCTCCAACAACCACGCGCGGATCTCCGCGCCCTGCTCGTCGAGCTCGGGCGGCGCGAGCGGGTAGCTTGCCGGGGTCCTGGAGAAGGTCACCGGGTGCCGCATGGTCGGCCGGGACTTGAACCCCGTGCCGGCGGTGACGATCGGCTCGAGGCCGATCGTCTCGGCGAACGCGATCCCCTTGTCCACGGTGTTGATCGGCCCGCAGGGGACGCCGGCCGCGATCAGCGCGTCGAACCAGTCGGCCGCCGACTTCGCCGCGAGCTTGTCGGCGAGCAGCGGCTTCAGGATGTCGCGGTTGGCGGTCCGGCCCGGGTTGGTCGCGAACCGCGGGTCCGCCGGCAGCTCGGGAGCGCCGATCACGTCGCACAGCTTGCGGAACTGGGTGTCGTTGCCCGCCGTGACGATCAGGTCGCCGTCGCCGGTGGGGAGCGGCTCGTAGGGAAAGAGGCTCGGGTGGGAGTTGCCCATCCGGAACGGCACCGTGCCGCTGGCCGCGTACGCGCTCGTCTGGTTCACCATGCCGGACATCGCCGACGCCATGAGGGACGCGTCGAGGTGCTGGCCCTCGCCCGTCGCGTTCCTGTGGTTGAGCGCCGCGAGGATCGCGATCGTCGTGTGCAGGCCGGCGATCACGTCGAACGCCGAGATGCCCGCGCGGTACGGCGGGCCCAGCGGGTCCCCGGTGAGGGACATGAGGCCGGACATGGCCTGCACCATGAGGTCATAACCCGGCAGGTCCTTGCCGCCGCCGCTGCCGAACCCGCTGATCGACGCGTAGATGATCGACGGATTCACCGCGCTGACCGCGTCGTAGTCGAGGCCGAACCTGGCCAGCCCGCCCGGCTTGAAGTTCTGCACGAACACGTCCGCGCGGCGGGCGAGCTCCTGCGCGAGCGCGCGGTCGCCGTCGTCCTTCAGGTCGAGCGCGACCGACCGCTTGTTCCTGTTGATCGCCAGGAAGTAGGTCGAGACGCCGTCCTCGGTGACCGGCGGAACCCAGGATCGCGTGTCATCGCCGGTCGGCGACTCCACCTTGATCACGTCCGCGCCGAGGTCAGCGAGCAGCATCGTGCAGTACGGCCCGGCCAGGACGCGGGAGAAGTCCGCGACGAGCAGCCCGGAGAGCGGACCTGGCCGCGCGGGTTCGCTCACTTGCCAGTTCCCCTCATGCCAACCCTTCCATCCGGCCGTTGTCCGCATATCGGACATGTGTCCGTCTGCCGAGTATCTTGGCCGCGCGAACCTCTGTCAAGACGGGTCACTGGGTGGCGCAACCCCGCTACCAGCGCTACCGCCGACGGCCATCGTAACCTGGGGGGCTCCGTGGCACGCCGCCCAGTCGGCGCTGATCGCCCCGGCCGCCTGGATCAGCAGCGGCAGGTGCCGGCCGACAAGT
The DNA here is from genome assembly GCA_033854775.1 of Trebonia sp. Taxonomy (GTDB): domain Bacteria; phylum Actinomycetota; class Actinomycetes; order Streptosporangiales; family Streptosporangiaceae; genus Trebonia. The sequence continues at coordinate 906 of JAWWPV010000002.1, read as the reverse complement.
ACGTCGAGCGCCGTCTCCGCGGCGTGCGAGTTGACGTTGAGCGCGGCGATCACCTTGCCGTCGCCGTCCCGCAGCGGCACGGCGACCGACCTGATGCCCGGGGCGAGCTGCTCGTCGGTGAGCGCCCAGCCGCGCGCCCGCACCTCGCGCAGCGCGGCGGCGCGCTCGGCGGCGTCCGGCCGCCAGGGCGGGGTGATGCCTGACCTGGACGGCTCGGCGATCACCCGTTCCGCCTCCGCCAGGGGCAACGCGGCGAGCAGCACCTTGCCGAGGGAGGTCTGCATCGCGGGAAACCGGGTGCCTATTGTCACCGAGAGCGTCACGATCTTCGGGACCGCGACCCGCGCCACGTACACGATGTCCGACCCGTCGAGCTGTGCGATCGACGTGGACTCCCTGGTCAGCGCGACGAGCGCCTCCATGTGCGGGCGGGCTACCTCCCACAGGCCGCGGGATAGCACGTACGACATGCCGAGGTCGAGCACCCGGGGGGTGAGCTCGTAGCCGCTCGCCTCCACCAGCCTGACGTAGCCGAGCTGCTCAAGCGTCAGCAGGATCCTGCGGGCCGTCGGCCGCGGCAGGTCACTCGCGGCGGCCACGGCGGCGAGGGACATGACCGGCTGCCCCGGCCTGAAGACCCGGATCACGTCGAGGCCGCGGGCGATCGCCTCGATGAAGTCCGGGCTGTCATCGCGACGAGCCACCCTTAACCTCCCGAAGCCAGTGCCTGCCGGACGATCTGTCGGACAGCCTGCCCGCACTCTAGCGTGTTCTTCCCCGCTTGTCCGCACTGCGGACAAGGGGGCGTTCACAGCCGGCCAAGCCTGGCAGTTCAGGGCACTTGACATGGGGCTTATAACGCGACAGTGTTCCGATCAGGTTTCTGGTGACCGACTATCGGACGAC
>JAWWPV010000001.1:0-6692 GCA_033854775.1 Trebonia sp. | reverse complement strand
ATCATCAACGTCCTGTCCGACACCGCCCTCGCCGCCCTGCCCCTCATCCCCGCCTACTCCATCTCCAAGGCCGCCGCGTTCTCCCTCACCCAGTCACTGCGCGCCCTGCTCGCCCCCCGCGGCATCCGCGTCCACGCCGTCATCGCCGGCCCCGTCGACACCGACATGTCCCGCAACCTCAACGCACCCAAGGCATCCCCCGCCTCCGTCGCCCGGGCCATCCTCGACGCAGTAGACAAACAAGAAGACGACATCTTCCCCGACCCCGCCGCACAAGCCCTCGCCCACGGCTGGCACAACAGCCCCGCCAAGGCACTCGAACGCCGCAACGCGGCACTCGTAGCAGCAGAGTTTGCCAAGGCGTAGGCAAAGAGCTACCTGCTCCGGTCCGACAACCGCACAGGAGGTTTGACAGTGTCGAACGGCTACGTCCAGGAGCGTCCTTCGTCTCGGTCGACATCTCGCTCACCTCCCTTGCGGAAACTCAGCGAGTCATCGACAGGGCAGGTCTCACGAACGTGGAACTGAGGCAAGCCGACATCCTTGACCTGCCGTTCGCGCCGGAATCCTTCGATCACATCTTCGTCTGTTTCGTGCTCGAACACCTTGCCGATCCGGTGCGGGCCCTGGCCTCGCTTCGTAGGCTGCTTCGCCCAGCCGGGACGATCACCGTCATCGAGGGCGATCACGGATCGGCCTACTTTCACCCAGACAACTCGTCGGCGCGGGCAGCCATCCACTGTCAGGTCGAACTCCAGCGCCGGGCGGGCGGGAACGCGTTGATCGGCCGCCACCTCTATCCGCTGCTGGCCGAGTCAGGCTTTGAGAGCGTCTCCGTCTCGCCTCGACTTGTCAACGTCGACTCCAGCCGACCGGTCCTCGTCGACGCCTTTACCCGCAGGACCTTCACCGCGATGGTCGAAGCCGTCCGCGATGACGCGATTGCAGCTGGCCTCATCGATGCAGCGTCTTTCGACGCGGGAATCGATGCCCTGCGCCGTACGACCGATTCGGATGGCGTCTTCTCATATACGTTCTTCAAGGCCCTGGCCCGCAACCGAAAGCAGGAGCGCCAATGACCCCGTCGAACCCCGTCTCCGAGGCCCTGCGGAAGTTCAGCATCTGGTGCGAATCTGACAGTCTGCCGCCGTACCTGGCCGCCGCTGTCGAGGACGCCGGCTTCTGGCGGCTCTGGCTCGGCGGCCCGCCGGCGAGCCTCGCGAACGTTGAGCAGATCTTGTCGCAGACATCGACGCTGCAGGTTGCCAGCGGCATTGTGAACATCTGGAGCGCGGACGCGCGGACCGTTGCCGCGTCCTACCGCCGTCTTGAGGATCGCTACCCGGGACGGTTTCTGCTCGGCATCGGCGCTGGCCACCCGGAGGCGGCGGCGGAATACACGAAGCCGTACGAGGCGATCTCGCGCTACCTGGACGTGCTGGATGCCGAAGGCGTGCCGCTCGAGGGACGGGTGTTGGGCTCCCTTGGTCCCCGCATCCTGAAGCTCGCCGCGGATCGCTCGGCCGGCGCCCACCCGTACCTCGTCCCGCCGGCACACACTGCGCAGGCCCGGGCGATCGTCGGGCCGGGCAAGTTGCTCGTCCCTGAGCACAAGGTTGTGCTCGACGCCGACCCCGATCGCGCGCGGAAGATCGGACGCGCCCGGGTGCAGAACCCGTATCTGGGCCTGGTCAACTACACGACCAACCTGCGCCGCCTCGGCTTCACCCACGACGATCTGGCCGGTGCCGGCAGCGATCGGCTGGTCGACGCCGTCGTCGCGCAGGGCTCCGCGGCCGCCGTCGCCGCGCGGCTCGGCGAGCACCTGGACGCGGGCGCTGACGAGGTGGCGGTCCAGCTCCTTACGCCCGACCCTAATGACGACGTGCGACCGTACCTGATCGAACTGGCTGCTGCCCTCCAGCGGTACGAAGCGGCACACTGGGGCCGGTACCCGGAGTACCAGGTCAGGCCTATAGGCCGAGACCGCGGGCGATGATTTCCTTTTGGATTTCTGTGGTGCCGCCGAAGATGGACTGGATTCTGCTGTCGGCCCAGGCCCTGCCCACGGAGTATTCGCGCATGTAGCCGTAGCCGCCGTGGAGCTGCACGCAGTGGTCGGTGACGCGGTTGCAGAGCTCGGTGTTCCACCACTTGACCATGCTGGCTTCCTCCGTAGTCAGCTGCTCGCTCGTGTGGGCCATGATCGCACGATCAGTGAAGGCGCGGGCTACGGCTAGCTCGGTGGCCATTTCGGCGAGCAGGAACTTGCTGTGCTGGAACGACCCGATCGGCTGGCCGAACGCCTTGCGCTCCTTCGCGTACTTCAGCGTGTCCTCGTAGGCCTGCTCGGCGACGGCGAGGGCGTAGACGCCGATCGTCACGCGCTCGCGCGGAAGGTTCTGCATGAGGCCGACGAAGCCGCCGCCATCCTCGCCGAGCAGGTTCGCGGCCGGGACGCGGACGTCGGTGAAGAACAGCTCGGACGTGTCCTGGGCGTGCATGCCGATCTTGTCGAGGTTGCGGCCGCGCTCGAAGCCCGGCATGCCGCGCTCGACGACAAGCAGGCTGATCCCCTTATGGCCCTTGTCCGGTTCGGTGCGGGCGACAACGATCACCAGGTCGGCGAGCTGTCCGTTGGTGATGAAGGTCTTCTGGCCGTTGAGGATGTAGTCGCCCGTCGCGGAATCGCGCAGCGCCGTGGCGCGGATGCCCTGCAGGTCGCTGCCCGCGCCCGGCTCGGTCATCGCGATCGCCGTGATCAGGTCGCCGCTGCAGTAGCCGGGGAACCAGCGTTCCTTCTGCTCTGGAGTGCACAGGCGGAGCAGGTACTGGCCGATCATGTCGTTGTGCACGAAGAAGCCAAGGCCGGTCGCGCCCGCCCGGCCGACCTCCTCGTCCATGATCGCGTAGTAGCGGTAGTCGGGGTTGCCGCCGCCGCCGTACTTCTCGTCGACGTCGATGCCGAGCAGCCCGGCCTTGCCCGCCTTCAGCCAGACCTCCCTCGGGACGACCTTGTCCTTCTCCCACTGGGCGTGGAACGGGGTCACCTCGCGGGCGAGGAACTCGCGGACCAGGTCGCGGAAGTCCTCGTGCTCTTCGGTGAAGATGTCGCGTCGCATCCTCCCACGGTAGGCCCACGCGCGGCGCGGGCACCAGAGCGGTGCTGCCGTCGCGTCAGTCAAGGACATCAATCATCGAGCAGAACGGGTGCGTGGGTGCTCCCCCCGGCGCACCGCGCCGCTCAGGTGTCGCTCAGGTGTCGCCGCGGGCGATGACCCGCGGTCGATCCTCCTCCCCCGCAATCGACCAAGCCGTCCCCGGAAGGTATGTTCCCTGCCCCGGATTCAGCGGTTAACGCCCGGTCCTACGCTTGGCGGCGTGGATGACTTCAATCCTGAGGCGGCGGCGCTCGCGGTCACCGGCGCGCTGCGGCGACTCGGGGCGCCGGAGCGCGCGGAGCAGGAGAAAAGGTACCTGAAGAGCGACCTGGAGTTCTTCGGCGTCCCCGTCCCGGACCTGCGGCGCGCAGTTAAGGCCGCTGTGCGCGGTTACCCAGGGCTGGACGCCCGCGGCATGGTGGCGTGGGCGGTAGCCCTGTGGGGCGAGCCGGTCCACGAACGGCGGGCCGCGGCGGTCGAGATCCTGACGATGGCCGCGCCCCGGCTGGCCGCGAGCGACCTGGCCGCGCTGGAACGGCTGCTGCGCGAGTCATATACCTGGGCTTACGTCGACGGGCTGGCGGGCAACGTGGCCGGCGAGATCGCGCTGCGCGACCCGGCCGGGGCGTGGCCGGTCATCGACGCGTGGGCGATGGACGCGGACTTCTGGATCCGCCGGTCCGCGCTGCTGTCGCTGCTGCGCGGCGTCCGCGCCGGAACGCCGGACCTGGCCCGCTTCGCCCGGTACGCCGAGCCGATGCTGACGGAGAAGGAGTTCTTCATCCGCAAGGCGACCGGCTGGGTCCTGCGCGAGATCTCCCGGCGCGACCCGGCCTGGGTGGCTGGGTGGGCGGAGGTCCATGTAGCCGAGATGTCGGGCGTGACCTTCCGCGAGGCGGTCCGGCGCCTGCCCGCCGCCGAGGCGGAGCGGCTTAAGCGCCTGCGCTAGCCGAGCGACGGGACCTGCTCAATTGATCGAACTACGTTTCACCGGACGCCTATTCATGTCTTCCGGGCGATGAGATATCCCTGTGTAGAAGCCCCTTCCTTTTCCGGGGGAACGCCGCCCCAGAATGCGGTGGCGAACCCGGCCTCAGTGGCCAAGCGCTCCACCTCGGCCGGGGGTAGCCAGTAAGTGTCGAACTCGACGTCGAGGCCGGTGCTGCGGCCGGCCCGGTGCAGGCTGCCGTCGCCCGCCTTGAACGCGCTGAGCAGGTAACCGCCCGGCTTGACCACCCGGGCCAGCTCGGCGAAGGCTGTCGGCCGGTCGGCGGGGGCCAGGAAGATCAGCGAGTACCAGCAGACGACGCCCGCCTGCGAGGCGTCCGCTAGCGGCAGTTGGCGCAGGTCAGCGACCTCGTAGCGGAACTCAGGCTGGTCCTGCCTGGCCACCTGGATCATCACGGGCGACAGGTCGAGGCCGCGCGGTGACAGTCCCTGGAAGGCCAGGTACCGATCGAGCCGTCCGGTGCCGCAGCCGACGTCAGCCACCTCGGCGCCAAGCCCGGCCCCTCGGACCAGCTCGCAGAACAGGCCCAGCACGGCCCGGTCCTCCGGCATGTGGTCGAGCGCGTCGGCCAGCCGCTCCCGGTAGAAGCCGGACAGGACGTCGTGGGCAGCGCGAAGCTCATCGGTTTTGGGGTCCATGCCGGTACCCTAAGCTGGCCAGCCGGGGTTTACGGGCGAATCGCGCCGTGAATGCCGACCTCCGCCTGAGACCAGGAAGCACGCTCTGTCCGTGCATCTACCACCCAAGCCGGTCCAGTCCGCGGCGCGCTCAGTCCGCGAAGACGTCGTCGGCGGAGTCGGCGGTGATGGCGCGGTCGAACCAGAGATCCAGCTGTGCGGAGTCGGTGCAGGACGTGACCCGCTGCCGCTGCTCCTGCGACGGGGCGAGGTGCCTGGCGTCGAGGAGCTTCAGGACAGCCTCGGCCTTGCCCTCGGCCTTGCCCTCGCTGATGCCCTGGTCGTGGATTCGCTCCACGAAGGTCTTCTCGTACTCGCTCGTTGTCATCATCGCCTCCAGGATCTGCCGTGCGGCATCGGACGCTAGTCTCAGGATAATCGCCGTCATCCGCAACCGGTCGGCATCGCTGACCTCTGCGCTGGCCATGGCGTCCAGCACCCGGCGGGCGCCGGGCTCCGACTCCAGGTCGATGCCGCCCATGCTCGCGGCGAACACGGTCAAGTACAGGCCGCCCGCGCCGTTCCGGCCGGGCGGGCCGCCGGAGTCGATGACGATCGGCACCAGGTCGAAGCCCGGATGCCCGGTGCGGATGAGCTGGCGGCACTTCGCCGCCTCCGCCGGGTCCGGGCAGAGCACCACGAGGACCGCCGCAGGGCATTTCGCGATGCGGCGGGCGGTGGTGACGTAGACCGGCCAGCTGTAGCGCTTGGTCTCTCTGTCGCGCAGCTGCGGCTCGATGATCACCGCGAGAACGGGCTCGCCGGTGGCCGCGTCGGAGATGAGCACGACCATGTCGGCCAGGTACTGCACCGGGATGACCGCGCTCATGTCGGTCGGGGCCAGGGACACGGCTATCTGGCCTGGAAGCTCGATGCCGGCGTTGCCCTGGACGAATTCCACGGCAATCTCGGGGTGCTGGCGGACCAGGTCCAGCGGTCCCTCGTGTGGCATTGAAGGCATGCCCTCACGCTACGCACATGGTGACGTTCCGTAGATGAAAGTCGCCGAAATAGGAACGCATGGTGTAAATGAGGCGCATGTGAACGCAAACAGTTGCCATTTAGCCGGGCCAGCCGACGAAACCGCCTACCTACAATCCGCAAAGTTCCCGTTTCCCGCACGATTTCTTCCGCACTTGCCGTGGATACTGTGGTCTTCGTGCTCGTGTGGATCAACGGCCCCTTCGGCGGGGGCAAGACCGCGACTGCCTATGAGTTGCATCGGCGGCTTCCAGGGAGTGTCGTCTGCGACCCTGAGCACCTCGGCTTCGGCTTGCACCGGATGCTTCCGCCTGCCCTGCGCACGGACTTTCAGGACTTGGCGGCCTGGCGCTCCGGCACACACGAGATCCTCGATCTGGTCGCCCGCAGTCACGAGCGCCCGGCCATCATCCCGATGACTCTGATCAATCCACGTTACTTCACGCAGATCATCGGGAGACTCCGCGATGATGGGCACGACGTGCGCCACTTCACGCTGCTGGCCGAGAGTGCGACAGTGCTCGGCCGACTCAGCCGCCGTGGGTTCGGCCTCGGGCTCAAGCGCGAGCGGTGGGCCGTGGACCGACTCGATGAGTGCCTGGCCCGTCTGCGGGAGCCGGAGTTCGCCGATCACATCCACACGGACCAGTTGACAGTGCCGCAAGTCGCTGACGCGATCGCACGGATCGCGGCGCTGCCCATCGCTCCTGACGCTGACGGCCGACTTCGCGGATCGCTGCGCCGACGCGCGACTACGCTCCGGCACATCCGCTTCGACTGACGGGCCAAGGACAAGAGGTGCTGCGCGGCGCAGGCTGCACGGGTCCGGCCTGTGGCACTAGGATTCCGCTATTCGGAACTTGG